>CALGGL010000203.1 GCA_937915975.1 uncultured Lachnospiraceae bacterium
CAACTCTTTACTTCGTAAAGTTAATTATAATCGTCATACAAATCGTTAAGTACTGGCGTGTTCAAAGTACCTGCTTATGAATTATTTCTATCCTGTCAAATCCTGTTAATTTTTAACAGTTAAAATAAATACTTATAAAATAATTATTAAATGAACTTTTAATTAATAAAAAAATTAAATAATTATAAATTAATTTTTAGAGTTGATTCTCGCTATAAGTCCGCCGCTTTTGATTATCTCCTGCATAAATGGCGGGAATGCCTGACCTTTGAATTCCAAGCCCTTTGTCTTATCATATATCATACCTGAATCAAAGTCGATTTCCACTGTATCGCCGGCTTCGATTGCCTTGGCAGCCTCAGGACATTCTATAATCGGAAGTCCTATATTGATTGCATTTCTGTAAAAGATTCTGGCAAATGTTTCTGCTATAACACAGCTTATGCCTGAAGCCTTTATAGCTATCGGTGCGTGCTCTCTTGAAGAACCGCATCCGAAGTTCTTGTTGGCAACCATGATGTCACCCGGCTTTACTCTGTTTACAAAATCCTTATCTATATCTTCCATACAGCTTTTCGCTAATTCAGCAGGATCTGATGAATTAAGATATCTTGCAGGAATTATTACGTCTGTATCTACATTGTCACCGTATTTGTGAACTGTTCCGCATGCTCTCATTTTCATAACCTCCTTTGTCCTATAATCCAAGCTCACATGGACAGCTTATCTTACCTGTTATAGCTGATGCCGCAGCAACGGCAGGGCTTGCAAGGTAAACCTCTGAATCCACATGTCCCATTCTGCCTACAAAGTTACGATTGGTTGTTGAAACTGCTTTTTCACCGGCAGCCATAACTCCCATATGTCCTCCCAAGCAAGGACCACAGGTAGGTGTTGAAACTATAGCACCTGCTTTAATAAATATTTCAGTCAAGCCTTCATTTAACATCTGAAGATATACATCCTGAGTTCCCGGAATAACTATAACTCTTACTCCGTCGGCAGCTTTCTTTCCCTTCATAATCTCAGCTGCAATTCTCATATCAGAGATACGGCCGTTTGTACAGGAACCGATTACAACCTGATCAATCTTTATATCGCCAACCTCATCGATAGTCTTTGTATTTTCAGGAAGATGAGGAAATGCCACGGTAGGCTTAAGAGTAGATAAATCAATTGTATACTCCTCATCATACTCTGCATCGGCATCAGCCTCATACTTTGTATAAGACTTGGTTGAGTGTTCCTTCATATATTCTTCTGTGAGTTCATCTACAGGGAAGATACCATTTTTGGCACCTGCCTCGATAGCCATATTGGCTATGGTAAATCTGTCATCCATGGTAAGATTCTTAATTCCCTCACCGACAAATTCCATGGAACGATATAATGCGCCATCCACACCTATCATACCGATAATGTGAAGGATAACATCCTTACCGCTTACCCATTTAGCCTTTTCTCCTACTATATTAAACTTGATTGCGGAAGGCACCTTAAACCAAGCCTTACCGGTAACCATACCGGCTGCCATGTCAGTACTTCCGACACCTGTTGAAAATGCCCCGAGTGCACCGTATGTACATGTATGTGAATCAGCACCTATACAGGTTTCACCTGCCACAATAAGACCTTTTTCCGGTAATAATGCATGCTCGATTCCCATAGCACCTACATCAAAAAAGTTTGTAATATCATAGTCCTTTGAAAACTCTCTTACGCATTTACAATGCTCTGCACTCTTTATGTCTTTATTAGGAGTGAAGTGATCCATAACAAGAGCAACCTTATCCTTGTCGAACACTTCCTTTTTGTTGAATTTCTCCATCTCGTGAATTGCAACAGGAGCTGTGACGTCATTGGCTAAAACCAAATCCAAATCTGCTTCAATGAGCTGTCCTGCGCTTACACTTTCAAGTCCTGCATGAGCTGCAAGAATTTTCTGTGTCATAGTCATACCCATATCGGTTTCCTCCATAATATTCTTTTTAGCGGATTTAGGGATTGGCGTGCCGATTTAGTTTATGGACTTAGTTGGACAGATAACCAATGTATCGCAGGCACGCCCCCGCTACCCTCAGACGCAGCGGTACTAAACTCTTCGTATGCCAATTATAATCAACTCTTTACTTCGTAAAGTTGATTATAATCGTCATACAAATCGCTAAGTACCGGCGTCTTCAGAGTACCTGCTTATACATTGTTATCCGTACAACTAAGATATAAGTTTTTTAACGGCACGCCAATTAATCCGCTAGTAAACTGATTGTTATTGTAACATAAGGAGTATTATTTTCATAATGAAAATTATTAATAGTAGTTATAACTTGAAGTTATAGCTTTATTATTGTATAATAAAATTCTGTTATATGAAATTAAATAATTCTTTATGTCGGAAACCAATTAGGGTTAATGTATTATGACAGATTAACAAAGATATTTGAATTTTTTTCTGATAATTAGTGAGGTTGTTTTATGTACGATAATTTGAATAATTATAAAGTTTTTTATAATGTTGCGAGGTATAAGAGTCTCAGCAAGGCTGCTGAAAAGCTTTTTATCAGCCAGCCGGCTATCAGTAAGTCCTTATCCAAGCTTGAAGAAGGTCTTGATACAAAGTTATTTGAAAGGACCTCTAAAGGTGTTGTACTTACACCAGAGGGCGAGGTTTTATATAAGCATATTGAAACTGCATTTGAAAGTATTATAAAGGGTGAGGATGAAATAAAGAAAATAAATGAACTTGGTATAGGTCAGTTAAGGATTGGTGTAAGTACATCACTGTGTAAGCATATACTTCTTGATTATCTAAAAGGATTTATAACTGAAAATCCTCATATCAAGGTTATAATTGACTGCCACTCCACCATCAATACTATCAAGCTTTTACAAGATGATAAAATTGATATAGGGCTTATATGCGAAACAGATATTCCAAAGGGTTATGAATATAAGAAGCTTCAAGATATACACGATATATTTGTAGCTTCTGACAGTTATATAGATAATTTACATTTAAGAGAAAAGGATGATACGGAGTCTGCCGAAAATCCATACTTTTTTGCCGGTAATCTCACCTCCTTCATACCTGAAAATAATAAAAAAGATGATTTCAAGCTTTCCATAAAGGATATACTTGAAAAGTCAAATCTTATGCTGCTTGAACCTAACAATATAACCCGTACTCATATAGACAGCTACCTTTCTTCCGAAGACATACATCCTAATCAGATACTTGAGATAAATAATATGGATCTTCTTATAGACTTTGCCGCTATCGGTATGGGAGTCGCGAGTATAGTACGTGAATTTGCAGCCGATTATCTTGAAAGCGGTCAGATTATTGAGCTTCCTCTTGAAAATGAGGTCAAAAAAAGAACCGTCGGCTTTATCTATCCAAACGGAAAGATAAAACATGCGGCTCTTGAAAAGTTTATAAATTATTTTACCTATAATATTCAAAAATGATAATCTATTCCTGCTTGTTTCATAATACCATTGGCAGTATGTCGCGATTTAATCTTTGAATCAACAGGAAAATGTTTATTTGTAATCGAACTATACCAAATATCATGATCACCTTTTCCATGCCTTACGAACCAGCAGTTATTATCTTTAAGTATCTCTCTAACTTTCTTTTCAAATTCTGCCATTAGGCAACCACTTCCTCTCTGTTTTCGAGGAAGAAATATAAATATTTAGGATTAGGAAGATTATTCAACTCTACAAGTTCAGGTATAAGTTTTCTTGTTCTATCCATAAGATTATCCAAAGATTCTGATTCTATAGTCAAAGGTAAATAATCATTTTCAGCAATCCAAACCTTTGCTTCACTATCCCATTCGATTCTAATTACATATTCCATACTATCACACCCCTTCAACCTATATTATTTATGATCCACAATCTTTCTTAATAAATATTTTAACACTTTTCTATCTGAAAGTATATAGCCGTTTAATACATTCTCAACTAAAATCATGCCTTTATTTTACATTATTCTAACAAAAGAACAGAATCATTTCAAACTTTTCTCGCCTTTCTTCCCAACAGGAAGCTCAGCAAGTATAATCGCCACAAACATAATTACACATCCGATTATCTCATCCACGGACATCTTCTGTCCCAGGATAAGGAAGCCTGAAATTGCCGAAACCACCGACTCAAGACTCATTATAAGCGATGCCACAGTCGGATTAACATCTTTCTGCCCTATTATCTGTAAAGTATAAGCAACTCCGCAGGACATAATACCCGAGTAAAGAATCGACGGACCCGCTTTAACAATCAGATTAAAAGCCGGCATCATATCGTAAACCACACCATCCATCGGATATAAGAAAACAGCACTCAATATGGCAGCAGTATAAAACTGTGTACAGGAAATAATTACACCATTTACCTTTTTAGTATTGGCATAATCAACAAATATAATATGAAATGAAAATATAAGTGCACATATTAAAAGCTGTACATCCGATATTTCAAACACATACTCTCCGCCTCTTCCTAAACAAAGAAAATAAAGTCCTACAAGTGCAAGCAAAACACAAAACCATATAACAGGAGAAGTTTTTTTCTTTAAAAATATGCCTACCACAGGTACAAGAATAATATAAAATGCGGTTATAAAGCCTGCCTTTCCCGCCGATGCATGAAGCATAGCCATCTGTTGAAAATTGCTGGCTGCACAAAGAATAAAGCCACATACTATTCCGTATTTAACAGAACGCTTAAATACTTCTTTATCTTCATTTCTTATATCATCCTCTGATATACCATCCTTTAATCTACTCTTCTTACTGAGACTATTCATAAATAATATAACCGGTATAAGTATAGTTCCACCAAGTATGTACCTTGTTACACTAAAGGTAAACGGACCGATATACTCCATACCTGCCGATTGGGCTACAAAGGAGGTTCCCCATATAATTGCGGTAAGTAAAAGTAAAAATGAATTACGTAATGAGTTATTGTTTTTTGCCATAGTTTATTCCTTTAATAAGAGCGTATCAGATTTCCTGATACGCTCTTTTATACAGTTATGATTATTTTTTATCAAAGCAGGTCACTGCGTCTTCTCTTAAGAATAATAAGTAAGATTATTCCTGCCAATGATATAAGTAACGTTATCTTTACAGGCTTAATAGGTGCTGTATCACCTGTTTGAACCGAAGGTGGTGTAGTCTTTTCAGGCGGAGTTACAGTAGTAGTTGTTGTCGTTGTAGTTATAGGACTATCCTTCATAACAACGGAAATCACTTTATTCTCACCTGTTCCGACCTTATCCGACGGTATTTCGAACTTAACCGGATCGGCAACCGCATATCCTTCCGGAGCTGCCAATTCAACCAATTGATAAGTTTCACCGTCTTCAAACACATCTTCAATTATATGAGGCTCAGTATCAGATATCCATACAAGCTCATATCCATCGGCATTCTTAACTGTAGCACCGTTCTTATCAATTACTGCAAGTGTAGCACCCGGAAGAGGATTTCCGTTTTCATCCGTCTTCAGGAAGCTTACGACCACAGAAGGTTCAAGCCATGTAATCTCACCGTTTGCACCAACAATCGCTGTTCCGTTACCATTGTCAAAGCTTGATATTACAACATCCTCATCAGTAAGCTTAAAGCTTATTTGTATAGGATTTTCAGAAACGTAATAACCCTCCGGTGAGGCAAGCTCTCTTATAACATATTTTGTATTGGTTAATACTCCCTTAAATGTAACTAAACCATTCTTATCGGAAACTGTTGTTGCTATGAGAATTTCTTCATCATTACTATTCTTCTTATACAATCCATATGTTGAACCTGCAAGCTTCTTGGCCTGATTATTCTCACTTACCTTAGTAAATGAAATATCCGTTCTGTACTGATCATCTATAATCCTGTTACCTGTAATCTTATTACCATCCTTATCGGTAAGTCCGGCAAAATCATTATCATCAACGGTTGCATAGAATACATCGTCACAAAGCTTATAAGGATCAACGCTCTTTGTTTCCTTAATAGCATATTTACCCTTTGCGAGCTTGGTAAATATTATAATTCCGTTTTCACTTGAGGTTGCTGTTGCAGCCGGTGTATCGGAAATATTGCCTGCATCATCAACTGCATAAGCTGTAAATTCCACTCCTTCAAGAGGCTCGTATGCTGCCGGATCAGGAGCACAGGTTTCATTTATAAGACCATATTTTGTAAAGTTAAGACTCGTTATCTCATCCTTTACAAGAAGTACTCCTTCGCTGGAAATTGAAGTTGTAGTCTTGTCATAATCTATAGTTGCATCTGTCTTAAGTGCAAATGTTGTATCGGTAGTTATCTTATATCCCAAAGGTGCAACCGTTTCTCTTAACGTATATGTCACTCCCGGTCTTAAGCCTTCCACCTCGGTAGGTGTATCTGTAGAATCCCATTCTTCAACAATATTTCCGTCCTCATCAATGATCTGAATATGGGCTCCGGCTACTTCCTCCTCGGTAGTTATATCAACCTTGGATATCTTAACCTTATAGATACGCTCATCCTCAACAACTATCTGACCTGTTTCAACAACCTTAAAGGTTCCGTCAGAATCAAGTACAAACAGCTTACGTACTCTTCCGTTTTCCGTATTGACAAAGCTTACTCTGAAAGTTACATCAGCCGCCTGATAGAAGCCATCAGGGACATTTGTTTCTTTTAATGTATACTCTTCATTTACATTAAAGTCATCCGTTCTGAATACTCTTGCACGGTCGGTTGTTGTAAAGCTGTATGCCTCCTGACCGTATGAATCATATATTGTAAGTCCTGCTCCAGCAAGTGCTTCTCCGCTTGACTTATCAACCTTAGTAAATGAAACATAGTTCAAAGGTGCATCCTGCATAACCACGGTCATGCTTGTATTTGTTACCCATGTTCCGTCACTTTGCTTAATCTTAACAACAGTGCTTCCACCTTCATTAACAAGCATAAACGTAATTTTTTCCGCAACCTCATATCCATCAGGTGCAGTTACCTCGGTAAGCACATATGCCTTATTAAGCTCAAATGTTGAATAATCAATCTCCCACTTGGTTCCTGTGGTTGTATGTTCAAGCTTGTTAGTAGTTGTTATTAAATTACCGTGACTATCAATTGTCTTTTCATATACAGGATTTCCGTTTTCTTCCGTAATTTTAAGCTTTGCATTTGGAAGCTCATCGCTTGTTACAAGATCAATCTTGCTTATCTTGACAACATTTCTTGCTATGTCTTCCATAACGATTTTACCGTCATCTATCCTTGTATAATCATTTTCTCCTGCTTTTTGAACAAAAAGGTCACTGTTATCATTTATGTAGAACTTGATTTCCGAAGCTATATAATGTGTAGGTACTCCGTTTGAATCCTTTGGAGCCTCAATTTCCTTTAATATATAGATTTCATTCTTTACAAGCTCACTTGTCCTTATCTCATAAGCATTTGAAGTTGTTGTAAATCTAAACTCCTCTGTTCCGCTCTGATTTACCACAAGCAATGCACCTGCAAGCTCTGAACCCGGATTGCTTGGATCAACCTTACTTATATAGATTGTTCCTTCCTGCTTGTCGTATACCTTAATCTCGTAATCAAAATCCGGCAAAGCTGTATCGTCTACTACAAGCTTGTTATCACTTGTTATCTTAAATGTAATAGGTGCCGCAAGCTCATATCCTCTCGGAGCCCTTGTCTCCTCAAGAATATATTCCGTTTCTTTTTCAATACCGAGTGCAAGAACATTTATGCTGATTGTTCCGACATTATTAACCTCTAATCCCGATTGAACAAGTGAATTATCGGATTTCTTGTAAATCTGGAATACTGCCTCGGTAAGCCTGTCGGTACTGCCCTTCTTATATTTGGTAATTGTAAGCTCTAACGGCTCATCATACATAACCAAAGTGTACTCGCCGTTTACGGCAGTAAGCTCAACCTTCGTGCTGTCTGCTGCGCCCACTTTCTTGCTCCATACCTTGCTATCATCATCAATCATAAACTGTATGGAATCAGCAATCTTATAACCAAAAGGAGCTGTTTTTTCTTCAAGCGTATACCAGTCTCCCGGTGTTAATCTGCTTAAATCAATACCGTGATTCTGATTAGTTCCGCCGGCGATATCAGTTATCCATACCGATTCAAATTCCGCACCGGAATCATCCTTCACCCAAAGAGTTGCTCCCGTAAGGAAGTTCTCGCTTCCCGAAGCTTTCTTATTAATAATAAGCTTATTAACATCATCTCTCATTGTTACGGTTACCGGATCAGTTGAATCCGCCTCAACATAACCGTTTCCATCACCGTAATCAATCATGAGCTTATACTCCGGATTTGAAGGATCGGTTGTTGAATCATATATAACCTTAAACTTAATATCGTCTGCCTTGGCATATCCTACCGGTGGTGTAACTTCCGATAAAGTATATTCCTTATCAACGGTAATTCCCGAATAAACATTATCCGTTACACCGTTCGTTGTTGCATTATTACCGCTTGTATTAACTACCGCACCGTTACTCTTTACCTGAAGTGTTGCACCGGTCAGGGAATTTCCTCTTACATCGGTCTTTTTAACATGAACCTCAATACTGTTGGTAAATGTAATCTCTCCCGAATCATAATAAGCATTCGTATCCACATTTCTTATGGTTATCTTATTATTTTCATCAGCGATAACCTCAAGATGGTATTCAGCATCCGAATAGGCAACAAGGGCATCCCCTGTATTTCTTTCCTTCAATACATAGTAATAATAATCCTTATCACCCGGAGTACTTAAAATTTCCGTTTCTGTCTCATTAAATACCGCATAACCCGTATTATCGGTTGTTGCCAAATAAGGAGATATTCCGGATATGTTGAAGCTATTATCAGTCTTATATAATTCGAATGTAAACGGCAGATTGATATCTTCATTACCTGTTAAAATCTTTCTGACAGATAGCGGCCATTTGGTCTCTCCGTCATATACATTATCGAAATGAATGAATTCTGCTCCGGTTACATCATCCTTACCTATAGTATTGGCTCCGCTTTGTGTCTCGCTTCCCGTACTCTTCGTTATGGTATGACTTACATCAATCTTACCTGTAGTACTGTTTCTTGTTAAAGTAACGGCAATTGTATATATTGTAGTATCATAAATATATCCCGGAAGTGGAACAGGATTTGGCAAAAGTTCTTTTACCTCGTATGTATATGTCTTTGTTGCAGCATTTCCAAGATCCGTCTGATCATATACAAGCTTATCAAATACTACCTTACCCGTGCTATTATTTTGCTTAATCTGGATAGCGGTAGCATTTCCTTCTTCGAATAAACCGAAGCTGAAAATTCTGTTTTCTCCCGGTTCCTGACCTGCGAAGGTCTTAAGTGCAGTAATACTAACCTCCTGCGTATCGGTCTTTGTATTCTTAAATGAAACTGATACAGGTGTACTTGTATCAGTACTCTTATAATAGGTTATATTTGGCTTAATTGAATTATCTGTTGTATCAACAGAGAATGTAACCTTTGCTATATACTCTGTCGAATCGCATTCAAAGCCCGACTTTGAGGTTTCCTTAATAATGTACTCATAAGGTCCGCCGCCAAGTGTTGAATTGGTCTTTGCAACATCAACAAGACTGAAAGATTCGTTTATGACAATCTTTACTGAACCGTCAGCGGCATTATATCCCTTATAGGTCTTATCTCCTCTTGTTGCCGTAAATTCAAAACCTGCTGTTTCTCCGTTATAATCCGAAAGCTCGGCACCTACAAGTTCCTTGGTTGCTTCAAGTTCAAGTATAGCCTTATCCTCTTCATTGATAAACTCTATATCTTCCGAAGAAACCTCAGTTCCGCCAATGCTTCCCTCATAATATGTAGGAGTAGCAACCACACGATTGGATGCGGTTGATAAATCAACTTTTACAAAGTAAACCTTGGTTGAATAGGTAAATCCGTCAAAGCTTGCAGGACTTACCTCTGTTATCTTATAGAAATACGGCGAACCGGCTATATCGGTATCATTGTATGTTATAGCATCAAAGTTTATTTCACCACTCGTATTATTCTGCTTAGTCTGGCTAACTCCTGATGCTATTACGCTACCTGTACTTTCATCAATCTCTTCAAGCTTAAATGAGAACAGCTTTGGATTTCCCGATGCATCCTTTACGTCTGATAAATCAGAGGTTGCCACAGTTTCTCCTGCCTTTATAATCTTCTTTTTAGCTGCAAAGCTGATAGAACCCTCGTCCGGCTTAAGTTCATTGGTAAATACCACTCTCTTATTTGAAACAGGAACAGATGTTGTTGCAGACGCACTTTCCTTATATGAAACACTTGTTATCTCCGGCTTAACAGCCTTTGTAATACTGTCAACAGATACATTAACAACTACAGTATATTCCTTTGTATCATATTTAATCGAAGCATCGCTTCCTGCTGTCTCTGTTACCTTAAATGTATATTTACCTACATCTCCAACGCCAAAAACAAGATCTGAAAACTCAGCCACACCACTTGTATTTGTTGTTACAGATTCAGAGTAAACACCTGAAGATGCATTATAAACCTTCTCACCTGCTACTCCGGTATCAACAGCCTCTATTTTAAATACAAATCCGTCAAGATCGTGTGTTCCGCCCGTTATGTTCTTGGTAGCCTCAAGCGAAAGCTTAGCCCTATTGGTTGTATTATCAAATATTGCATTATCCATTCCTGATCCGGTAATCTGTACAGGAGCCTTATAGCTTCCCGCATCCGAATCGTACTCATATCTGTATACCTTTTCTACAGATGTTGTAAGCTCAGTCCCTCTTTCCGGATCTACAACATTTACAACAACAATATAATAGTCACTGCTGTTTTTCATTCCCGAATATCCTGAGGTACCCTCATATATCTTATAGAGATGTTTACCTGTACCAAACTCGGTATTTACTCCTTCTGCAGTACTGTAAGTAATACTTGGGAAGTTAACTATATTTGTGGTTGTTGCCAATGTTCCGAGCATCGGTCTTCCGACATAGCTTACACTGCTTGATATTTCGTCAGCTTTAAGTGATGCCGATTCAATACCGAGATATACACAATAGAATGTAAGCTCGCTATACTT
>CALGGL010000204.1 GCA_937915975.1 uncultured Lachnospiraceae bacterium
CGAAGCAACCACAACCGAGGCAGCTACAACGGAGATGACTACAACCGAGGCAGCCACAACAGAGATGACTACAACTGAGGCAACCACAACTGAGACATCTCAGACTCCGGATTCTACTATGGATGGATTATATGAATTCTATGAGATTCAGATAGGTGACAGAGTATTGACAAGAAAAGAGTACGAGGATGTAACCGGAACCTCGGCATCAGGTTATTCTATTGAGATTTCCGGAGATGATATTTTGTTAACAACTGACGGAGAAACGGAATATGACAAATATATCATGGAGGGAGATGAAATTCTTGTAAACGGTGTCAAAGAGGAAAGTGTTGAGGCTATATATGATTCGGTTCAAAGGACTATTACATTGTATATGTATGCTGAAGACGGTAGTGTGGAAAATGTAATTATATTTAAGAAAAATTAAAATATGTGACACAGTATAATGACGCATATTGTAAGCCGGGTCCGGCAAATATATTCAGGTGTTAAGCGAAATTAAGCTATGTGTATCTGAATATATCGGTCGGATTCGGTTTTTGTTTTAAAATGATTTGTCTACGAAGGGGATTGCTCTGTGAATGTAGGTTATATCTTCTTTGGAATCATAGGAAAATGCTATATTGACGTTTACACGGTTATTATTCTGATATACAAATTCATCTATGTCTCTGCTATAGCCGTAGACACATATAACGTTGTCAAATTCTGCCCTGTCGACCTCTGTTGCATCGGTCTCATCAAGAAACCGGTTTATATAATCATCTATTTCGGCATCAATAAGCTGTCCCTTTTCCTGACTTAAAAGATATATGTTTGTGTTTGCATTCATACCAAGCTTTTCGTAAATATCTACCAGCTTCTTTTTATAGGCATGGGCTGCAGTACCGTTACTTCCCTTCAGATTGATTTCTACCATTATATAATCCTCGGTTTTTTCCTGTTCATACTTATCCTTTGTATTTAAAGAAATAATTTTTATTACGGTATCAGCCTGTTCGCCGTATTTCGAGAGAGTGGTTGTTTCGCTGTTGGCAACATCATCCTTTTTGCTGATGACACTGTAGCCTGAGGTTATCCCAAGCTCCTTGGCGAGATTCTTTACCATGCTTTCCCGTATCCCTTCGCTTAGTTCCTCGTTTCCGTAATAAGCATATGCCTTAACCGTTCCCTCAGTCAGATTGCTTATATCCTCACTCATAACCTGTTCAACCATCTTCTTTTCCCTGTCAATTGACGAATTAATAAAAAGCTGAAGCAAAATAGCTGCCCAGATGAGTACCAGCACATAAATCTTAGTTCTCTTATTCATAATAAAACCACCTTTCTGACATAAGCATTGCCACAATTTAAAATTGTTAATCATTTTTCTTTCCGTATTTCTTGACTATATAAACCAACTAATCTATTATATTTTTATAATTTAACGTACCAGATTACAGTTTCATAAGATTATATATGTATATATGCAGGTACTCTGGAGACGTCAGTACTTAACGAGCTGCTTTAGACAGGGAGTTTAGTACTGTTACGTCGGAGGGTAGCGAGAGCGTGCCTGCGATATACATATATAATCTTATGAAACGTAATATTATACAGAAAGAAGGAAGAAAAATGACAGTTGGTATAGTGGGACTTGGTTTGATCGGAGGTTCATTTGCAAAGGCGTACAGTGATAATGACGATCATACGGTCTTAGGTTATGATATAAATAAGGATGTAATGGAAAATGCATTTAATGAAAAGGTTATCTCAGGTGAGCTCGGAGAGGGGAATATATCGGACTTAGACCTTTTACTTATCGCACTTTATCCTGAGGACAGCGTAGAGTATTTAAAAAAGATGGCAAAGTTTATAAATAAAGATACCATGGTGATTGACTGCTGTGGTGTCAAGGGATATGTGTGTGAAAGATGCTTTCCGATTGCAAAGGAATACGGTTTTACCTTTGTTGGCGGGCATCCTATGGCAGGAAGACATTACTCGGGATATGATTACAGTATGAAAAATATGTACAACGGTGCTTCCATGGTGCTTGTTCCTTCCGATTTGGGGGATGAGAAAACAATAGAAAGAGCTAAGCATCTTTTGTCACCGATAAGATTCGGAACATTTACCATCTGCGATGCCAAGAGGCATGATGCTATGATAGCATTTACCTCACAGATGGCACATGTAGTGTCCAATGCCTATGTGAAAAGTCCGACGGCGAGAGACCACGACGGATTCTCTGCCGGAAGCTACAAGGACCTTACCAGGGTTGCATGGCTTAATGAGAATATGTGGACGGAGCTTTTTCTTGAAAATAAGGAGTGTCTTCTCACGGAGCTTAATTGCTTTATCAATTCCATATCAGAGTACAGAGATGCCATAGAAGAAGAGGATGCCGACAGGTTAAGAAAGCTTTTGCATGACGGAAAGATCTGCAAGGAAGAAATTGACGGAATATAAAAAAACACGATTTTATGCGGGTTGCAACCGCAGGTTGACACATTTCAAGCTGCCGGTTGGTAGCAGGTAACCAAAAAAAATGATTAAATTAGCTCAACGGATGAAACAAATCATCGGATTAAAAATTTTTAAGGAGGGAGCTAATTATGATAATGGCGGATAAGATTATCAGATTAAGAAAGAAAAACGGATGGTCACAGGAGGAGTTGGCAGATAAGCTTGATGTGTCACGTCAGGCAGTGTCAAAGTGGGAGGCTGCACAGTCTGTTCCCAATCTTGATAAGATTTTGCAGCTGAGTGTGCTCTTTGGAGTAACAACAGACTATCTGCTTAAAGACGAGATAGAGGACGAGGAATATACCGATAATGATGGCACTGACTCCATAAAAAAGATTACGCTTGGAGATGCAAATAAATATCTTGATACAGTTAAAGCTAATTCTAAAAAAACATCTTTTGCTACTTTTTTATGTATTATATCAGCGATACCTATGTTGGTTCTTATAGCACTTAGTCAGATAAAATCAGTCGGATTGTCTGAAGATGCGGCAGCGATTATAGGTGTAGGTTTTTTAATCCTTATAGTAGCGCCTGCGGTAGCGTTATTTATCTATGTGGAATCGGTAAATGAACCGTTTAAGTTCATTGCTGAAGGGGAGTTTTCAACTGAATATGGTGTTAAGGGCATGGTTACGGAAAGAAAAAAGGAATATAAAAGTGAGCATACAAAGGACATTATCTTTGGAGTGATTATGTGTGTTATTTCGCCTGTTCCGCTTTTAATAGCTGCATTTTGGGATATTGATTTTGTTATGATACTTACGGTTGCGTTACTGCTTTTTATAGTAGGAATCGGAGTAATGAAGCTTGTCAAAACCAATTCATACTGGGATGCAATGTTAAATCTTCTTAGTGAAGAAGAGTTTGCAGAGGAAAGAAAAAAAGAGAATAAGCTTGTGGATAGTCTTGAAACTATATATTGGCTTGTTTTTACAGCTATTTATCTGACATGGAGCTTTCTTACCAATGATTGGGGTAAAACATGGATTATCTGGCCGGTTGCAGGTGTACTCTTTGCAGCATATTCCGAGGTGATAGAAATGATTGTTGAAAAAAAGAAGGACAATTCCGAACAATAATTTATAGAATAGAATATTACGACTCTTTGGCTCATATTATGTAGTAAATAAAATTTGGGAAGTATGATATGAAAAAGAGTATGTTTAAAACAGGGCGCAGTGTTTTTTTGTTAACATTTGCGCTCTTTCTTTGCCTTATGGCAGTGGGCTGCGGCTTTAACAAAAAGGGTGAAAAAGAAAAAATGGAGTATACGATATGTGATGAAACCAAAATCCCTGATGAGTTAAGAGATATTATTGAAGAAAAGAAAGCAGGAGTTTTCAAATTGAGCTATGTGAATAATGATGCCATGTATATTGCTGTCGGATACGGAGCACATAACAGACAGAACCTAAGCGTTATAGTTGATGACGTATATAAAACGGACAATGCAATATATGTAGATACCAATCTTTATACCACCGATGAAATTGATGTGGCAGGTTCCGCATCCGGGGGCGATGCCATAAGAGCGGGCGAGCCTTCCATGTATCCGTATGTAGTTATAAAATGTGATAAATATGACCTCCCTGTGGTTTTTGATGTGGATTGATATCATAAAAAGAAAACTTCGGGAATATAATTATTTAAAAACGGAATTTTTATAATTATATGAGGAGGCATTATGGATTTTAGCAGGAAAGATATACATACAAGCATACTTAAAACAATTAAGAATTCACAGCTTACCATAGATGATGATTTTAACATACCGGACAATAAAAAGGATGTAAACAGGATAATTGCACAAGCGGGAAATGCTGCAGTTGAGGAGGTTACAGCCGAGGAAGGAAAGGTTAAGGTTGTCGGTACGGTTTATTTTAAAATCCTATATGAAACAAGTGATGATGACGGTATGGATATGGAGGTTTACGAAAATGAGATTCCTTTTGAGGACATTGTAAATATCGATGGAGTAACCCGGGCAAGTCAGGTAAGCAGCAGATGCACAATTGAAGATTTGTCTGCCGGAATAATTAATTCAAGAAAGCTTGAGGTAAGAGGACTCTTAAATAATCAGGTAAGTGTTTACGAGGAAGGAACAATCAATTGTGCAACGGATCTTGAAAACGGAAGTGGTATAGAATGTCAGTATTCTGATATCAACATAAGTGAGATAAAGATAAATAAAAGAGATGTATTCAAGATAAGAGAAGAAATAGAGATTGCACAAAATAAGCCAAATATAAAAGAAATAATCTGGTCGAATGTTGCTTTAAGAAATGTTGAAGCAAGACCTATGGAGGATAAAATTGCCGTTCGCGGTGAGGTTGAGATATTTGTTATTTATAAGGGCGATGAGGAGCATATGCCGGCTCAGTACATTTTTTCCGTAAGAACCCTTGAAGAAGAAATTGACTGTATGGGTTCGGGAGAAGATATGATTATTGATGCTGACTTATCTATCGGTAAGGGGGATGTGAGCGTAAAGCAGGATGCTGACGGAGAAGACAGAATTATTGCTGTTGAATACAATGTCGATATGAATATCAAAATGTATGATGATAATGATATGCAGCTTCTAAGCGATATGTATTCGCCTCAGGTGGAGATTGAGCCCGATACCGAGCAGTTTGCTTATCAGAATCTCGTTATGAAAAATACGGCACTTATAAAGGTTTCTGACAGATATAAGCATGACAGTGACGATGGTAAGCTTTTGCAGATTTGCCATATATTCGGCGATGTGTATTTGGATGATGTAAAGCAAAATGAAAACTCGGTAAATGTGCTTGGTACCATTAAAACATTTATTCTTTATATACCTTCAAGTGACAGTCCTATGGATTGCATAGAGGTTGATATTCCTTTTGAACATACCATAGATACCGGAAGGCTTACGGACAGTAACAGTATTAAGGTTATTCCGAGACTGACACAGCTTGGTGCGACCATGCTTAACAGCCAGGAAATTGAGATAAAAGCTGAGGTCGGCCTTGAGATAATGATTTTTGAAACAAAAGAAATAGAGGTTATCACCGATATGACCGTTTCTCCGATTGATTATGTGAGAAAGGCCTCTATGCCGGGTATAGCCGGATATGTTGTTAAAAAGGGTGATACAATATGGTCAATTGCGAGAAAATACTATGCCACCACCGAGTCTATAAGAAGCATAAACAATCTTGAGGGCGATGAAGTTAATGAGGGAGACAGAATCATAGTTGTTAAGAGCTGAGAGATTAAAAAAAGTAAAGTCAATCAATAAGAATCAACATAAAAATTATAAAAGGGACGGCAAAAATGCTGTCCCTTTTTTAGTGGTGAAACCCGTTTATAGTCTTAATCTAAGACCATTCGCTGAATTAGATTAAGATTATAAGGTTCCACTCGGAAAGCTCTAACTGCGTTGCGAGCATACAATTATAGCTTTCATACTGGATATCGGAAATATTTTCCGAAAAATAGGCTATGCAAAAAGTACTATATCCGAGGGGTTCATAAGAACATATCCAACAGACACACTTGTTAGACACGCGATGAAATTCTGCGGGTTTACTACCGTCGAAAAGTTCTGTAACAGTCCGAGGTATGATGGGGGCGGTGTCGGGGTCGTCGACTCGAACGGTGTTGAATGTATTATGTTCATTTTTTACGACACGGAAGGCAACCGTTCCTTGATCGA
>CALGGL010000205.1 GCA_937915975.1 uncultured Lachnospiraceae bacterium
TACTACAATAGAAGCTGTTCATCAAAAGTTGATTTCAAAAGAACAACTATATAAAAATACTTTAAATTTTAAAATAGGTCAAAGATGTAACTTAGAAGAAATAAAACAGAGACTTGTGGATTTAGGCTATGCAAGATATGAACTTATTGATGCAAGAGGCGAATTTAGCATAAGAGGCGGAATTATAGATATTTCTATAGATGATACCATAGGAGTCAGAATTGAGCTTTGGGGAGATGAGGTTTATTCCATAAGAAGCTTTGATGTGGAAAGTCAGCGTTCCATCGAAGAGGTTGACAGTATAAAGCTTTATCCTTCCTGCGAAATGGTTCTTGATAATGAACGCATAGCTAAAGGACTTGACGCTATTGAAAAGGAACACAAGGCTTACAGCAAAAAGCTCAAATCGGAATTTAGAACAGAATCCTATGCAAGGCTTAATAAGATGGTAGAGACTGTTAAAGAAGAGCTTAAGGAATTTAATTCAACGATGGGACTTGACAGTATGGTTGAGTATTTTTTTGATGATACGGTTTCGTTTTTGGATTATTTTCCGAAAGATACTCAGATTTATATAGATGAACCCGAGAAGGTTTACCATCAGGCGGATGTATATACATCCGAGTTTGCCATGTCCATGACCGGCAGGCTTGAAGGAGGATACATTCTGCCTAAGCAGGCAGGAGTTTTATATGAGGGTAAAAAAATTGTAGCATTACTTTGCCAAAGAAAGCTTATCCTTGTATCGGAGAATTATCTGCCTCAGAGAGTATGGAATGAAAAGAAAGAAATTAATTTAAAAACAAAGAGTCTTATAAGCTACAATAACAGCTTTGAGAGTCTGATGAGTGATATAGAAAAATGGAAAAAGAAAAAGTATAAGATAATTATTCTTTCACCTTCGGGAACAAGAGCCAAAAGAATAGCAGCGGATTTGAATCAGAATGATATACCGGCATATTATCTGGAAAAGGGTGATAAAAAGATAAAGGCCGGAGAGGTAATGACGGCAGTCGGAAGAATTGAAACGGGATTTGAGGTTTCCGATGCAAAGCTTGTTGTCATAAGCGAAAGTGATATATTTACCGCAAGAGAGATTAAGAAAAAGAAGAAAACAGCAAAATATCACGGTGACAGAATCGGCAGCTTTTCCGATGTAAATATCGGGGATTATGTTGTACATCAAAATCACGGTGTCGGAATCTATCGTGGAATAGAAAAGGTTGAGACGGACGGAAGACTTAAGGATTATATCAGTATAGAATATGATAAGGGAAGTAAGCTTTTTATACCGGTTGACCAGCTTGATATGATAGGTAAATTCTCAGGTAAGGACGGTGCAAAGCCTAAGCTTAACAGACTTGGCGGCGGAGACTGGGAAAAGGTAAGACAGCGTGTAAGAGGACAGGTTTCCGATATAGCGAAGGAGTTGGTTGAGCTTTATGCAAAAAGACAGACCAGCAGGGGATTTGCTTATTCGGAGGATACGGTTTGGCAAAGTGAGTTTGAAGAGCTTTTTCCTTATGAGGAGACGGTAGACCAGCAAAAGGCTATAGATGAGACAAAGCAGGATATGGAAAGCGACAGGATAATGGATAGACTTATCTGCGGTGACGTGGGCTTCGGTAAAACCGAGATTGCCATAAGGGCTGCCTTTAAAGCTGTTCAGGATAATAAGCAGGTAGCTTATCTTGTGCCGACTACCATACTTGCTGAGCAGCATTTTGATACATTTACGGAAAGAATGAAAAACTTTCCGGTTAATGTAAGGATGCTTTCGAGATTTTGTACACCGAAAGAGATAAAACAAAATCTTGCCGACATCAAAAGCGGAATGGCGGATATAGTTATCGGAACACACAGACTGTTATCCAAGGATGTCGAATTTAAAAATCTTGGTCTTTTAATTATTGATGAGGAGCAGAGATTCGGTGTTAAGCATAAGGAACAGATAAAGAAGCTTAAGGTTAATGTGGATGTATTGACACTCACCGCAACACCTATACCGCGTACGCTTCATATGAGTATGGTAGGACTGAGGGATATAAGTCTTCTTGAGGAGGCTCCGATTGACAGGATGCCGATTCAGACATATATAATGGAATATGATATAGAGTTTGTAAAGGAAGCAATTAACAGAGAGCTTAACCGTAACGGACAGGTATATTATGTATATAACAGGGTTAATACAATTGAGGATATTACCGCTTCACTTCGTGCTGTTATTCCTGATGCGAACATAGAATTTGCTCATGGCAAAATGAATGAGCGTGAGCTTGAGGATATCATGCGCCGTTTTGTAAGGAAGGAAATAGATGTACTTGTTTCCACAACAATAATCGAAACAGGACTTGATATACCAAATGTTAATACAATAATTATACATGATGCGGATAGGTTCGGACTCGCCCAGCTGTATCAGCTTCGCGGACGTGTTGGAAGAACCAACAGGAGTGCGTACGCATTTTTACTTTACAAACGTGACAAGATTATAAAAGAGGTTGCGGAAAAAAGGTTAAAGGCAATAAGAGAATTTACAGACCTTGGCTCCGGATATAAAATATCCATGAAGGATTTGGAAATCAGGGGTGCGGGTAATCTTCTCGGACAGGAACAGTCAGGGAACATCGAGGCAGTAGGTTATGATTTATATTGTAAGATGTTAAATGATGCCATAAAGAGACTTTCCGGCGAAGAGGAGGAAGCGGATTTTGTAACCTCCATAGAGCTGCCTGTGGAAGCGTATATTCCGGAAACCTATGTAAAAAGTGAGTATATCAAGCTTGATTTATATAAGCGTATATCTAAATGTTCCACAAGAGAGGAAAATGATGATATAATAGAGGAGATACGTGACAGATTCGGAGAAATACCGAAAAGCGTTATGAGACTTTTTGATATTGCATATCTTAAGGCTATAGCACATAATGCATATATAACGGACATTAAATATATCGGAGATATAGTGTATTTTGTTATGTGGCCGAAGGCACCCGTCAATCCGGACAGGATGGATGAACTGCTAAAAAAATACGGCGGAAGTATGAAGTTTGTTGCCGATAAAAATGCAGGCTTCCGGCTTCCTGCGTCAAAGCTGATACCGGATGAACTAATAGAAACCGTAATGCAGGCAGTTAATGATATAAGCATATTGTTTGAAGAATGATTTGGAGGAAAAAATGAAAAAAAAGATTTCGTTAAAAATGATAAGATCGGAAGAGCACACGTCTGAACTCCAGTCACGATCAGATCTCGT
>CALGGL010000206.1 GCA_937915975.1 uncultured Lachnospiraceae bacterium
TTGCGGACAAACGGTTTTCAAGACCGCCTCGTTATGACCACTTCGATATCTCTCCATAACATTTTTCTCAATATTTACTTGCTTTTTACAGCATTTAAAAGTCGCTGTTTCTTTCAGCGACTTGATTATCTTATCAAAATAACACTATGTTGTCAACTGATTTTTTCAAAATTTTTGAAGAATTTTTCAACAAAAATTTTCGCAATTTCCACGTCCTCAGGAGTCGTGATTTTTATGTTTTCGTAAGCTCCGTTTATAATCCTTGAACGAACACCATTATATTGTTCTACCAGCATTGTGTCATCGGTTATATTGTGGTTTTCATCCTTAAGCATCTTATCATATGATTCCTTAATCAGCTTAAATCTAAATCCCTGAGGTGTCTGTATCTGCCATAAGGTTTTCCTGTCCGGTGTATTGATACCGAATCCATTTTCATCTACAACCTTTATCGTATCCTTAACCGGCACACCGACGGTACAAGCACCACACTCTTTAACAGTATCAATTACATCGTCAATCATCTTATCTGTCACAAACGGTCTGGCACCATCATGAATCAAAATAATGTCATCACAGCTTATGTCATCCGCCAAATCAGTATCAGCGTCCTTATCGTCACCGCTACATTTATTATATTCAGCAAGCTTAACTATGCCATTATAAACTGAATTATATCTTTCCTTTCCACCTGCTATAACGTCCGTAACCTTGTCAAAGCCATATCTTTCGACGATTTCTTTTTGGCAAAATTCTATATCTGTTTCTCTGGTAACGAGAATAATCCTGCTTATATGTTCATTATTCTGAAATGTATATAATGAATAATATAATACTTCCCTGTCATTCAATTTTATATACTGCTTGGCAACATCCGAGTTCATTCTGCTTCCGCTGCCACCCGCAAGTACAATCGCAACCGCCATGTTGTTTCTCCTTCATAAGAATTATCTATTTCTTTTTCTTCGGTACCGGCAATTCATCATACATTTCATTAAATAATCTATTCAGAAATTCTTTATTATCTACATCTTCAACCAAGAACATTTCCCTTGCACCCTCGTACGGTAATTCAAGCGGTGCATCCGGCATAAGCTTTTTTGATGACTTTGTCTGCTTTACAAGAAATCTATCATCATAAATTCCGCCTACCACCTTGCCATTATAATAGATTATAAATTCTCCCATCATTGCCTTATATGATATTTCTTCCAATGTAGATAATTGTTCTAACACATAATCCAAATATTTTCTGCTTGAAGCCATTTACACCTTCCTCCAATAAGAGAAAAAATCATTTTCTATAAAATATAATAATTTATCATTTTATCAAAAAATTCGGAATTTCCGAATTATCCTATAGTCTGTTTAATGCTCGTTCAAATACCTATAACAAAACCATCACCTATAGTCTTTATAGGTAAAAACATATACAAACATAATAATAAAATTCTTAAATTACCTATAAGAAATATTATTCCACTGCTACTTATAGGTAATTTCGCATCTTCAAATTAAAAAGCATACTCGATTTTACCTATAAACAGTATTATCTCGTCCCATCTTATAGGTAAATCCTCAACTCCGCATATATAAAGCCGCTCATTCCACTCATTCAGTTTATCCATACCTATATGCTCTTCATCGGCAAATTAGGCTCTGCATTCAAATCCCAGCCATGTCTCGTGCCGGCCATATACTCGTGATATCCGGCAACGCCTATCATCGCTGCGTTGTCGGTACAGAATATAGGGGACGGATTATAAAATGCAAATCCGTTTTCCTCACAGGCTTTTCTCATAGCTTCTCTTAAGGATGAATTGGAAGCTACTCCGCCTGCCAAAGCTACACTTTTACAGCTATGTGCTTTAGCCGCGTTAATTGAATTGTCCACCAGTACATCTATAACCGCTTTTTGGAAAGAGGCTGCCACATCTGCATTGTTTACCTCTATGCCTTTCATCTGACAACCGTTCAGATAGTTAAGTACTGCCGACTTAAGGCCGCTAAATGAAAAGTCATACGAATCCTCCATATGTGCTCTCGGAAATTCTATCGCATGAGGATTGCCTTCCTTGGAAAGCTTGTCTATCTTCGGTCCGCCCGGATAACCAAGACCGATTGCACGGGCAACCTTGTCAAAGGCTTCGCCTGCCGCATCATCTCTGGTTCTTCCGACTATCTCATATTTGTTGTAATCAAGTACATGCACCAAATGTGAATGTCCGCCTGATGCAACCATACACATATAAGGTGGTTTCAGGTCGGGATTTTCAATATAGTTTGCTGCTATGTGTCCCTCTATATGATGTACTCCCACCAAAGGTTTTTTCTTGGCATAAGCAATTGCCTTTGCAGCACTTACTCCAACTAAAAGAGCCCCGACAAGACCGGGGCCATAGGTTACTGCTACTGCATCTATATCGTCCCAGCTAATGCCCGCTTCCTTTATGGCAGCTCTTATTACCTGATTTACTTTTTCAACATGTTTTCTGGAAGCAATTTCAGGAACCACCCCACCGTATAATTTGTGAAGCTCTATCTGTGAATATATTATATTTGATTTTACTTTTCTTCCATCCTCCACAACTGCTGCCGCAGTTTCATCACAGGAGGATTCTATAGCAAGTATATTTACACCCATTTTTATTCCTCTGAACTGTTCATCGCAGGTGCACCCCACGCATATATTTTCCACTTATCATTTTCCTTAACTAACACATAAAGCACATACATATATGCCTTCGAATCAGAAGTATCAATGGTAAGCGTAACCTCAAGTGCTGCCATCTCTCTTCCATCACTCTTATAGTATTTTACCTGACTGGCTTCCGGAAGCTCGTAAACTTTGTAGTTATAGCCCTCTTCCTTCATCTTGGTTATGTTTTTCTTAAGATTCACAAGATTATCATTTTCGGTATTAAATGCAAGTATCTCCTGGGAATACAGATTTCTGACCTGCTGATTGAGTATAGATCGGAAGAGCGTCGTGTAGGGAAA
>CALGGL010000207.1 GCA_937915975.1 uncultured Lachnospiraceae bacterium
ATCTCATTGGCAACTATGGCTGCAAGAGTCGTCTTACCAAGGCCGGGAGGACCGTATAAAAGCACATGATCAAGTGATTCTTTACGTTTTTTTGCCGCTTCAATAAATACCTTAAGATTTTTCTTTGCCTTTTCCTGTCCGATATATTCGGAAAGAAAGGACGGTCTTAAACCCTGTTCAATTTTATCATCCTCCGGCATAATGTCGGCATTAATTATTCTATCCATAGCAATTCCTGTTTTCTATATCAGTTTCTTTAATGCTGCACTCAAAAGCTCAGAGGCAGTCATCTTATCGGCACCTTCAATCTTCTTAATTGCCCGTAAAGCTTCAACATTTGAATAACCAAGGCTGGTAAGCGCCATAGCCGTCTCAGTAATAATATCATCATTAACAGCATCTGACAAGTCATCCGACATGTCGTCATCCATAAATATATCCTCAAGCTTAAACTTATCCTTTAGCTCTATGACAGCTCTTTGGGCAGTTTTAGGTCCGACACCGTTTGCCTTAGCTATAGCCTTGTAATCTTCAGATATTACAGCCATCCTTAATTCATCCAGAGTAAGCTGTGACATTATGGCGAGTGCAACCTTGGGTCCGATACCGCTTACAGATATAAGCAGCTTAAATACACTTACCTCTTCATTTGATAAAAATCCGAATAATGTCATATCATCCTCTCTGACATTCAGATATGTATATGTAGTTATCGTTTCATGTAACTTAATCTTTGATATAACATTGGTGCTTGTAAGAATCCTATATCCGATTCCGTTATTATCGATAACAAAGCTTTCCATATCAAGATATTCCACGGTACCTTTTATATAAGCATACATACTTTAACCTCTCAAAAAAACAAAGTGTTGCCTCTAATCGGCAACACCCTGTAAATAATCCTATAAGAACTCGAAATCTGCCTCTTCTTCCTCTTCGCCGTCACCAATCATCATTCTGTCAGGCTTTCTGGCATCTTCAATCTCACCGACAAAAATCTCATCATCATCGTCATCATTATTACTTGAAGCAGGCTTTGTATCTTCTTCTGCTTTCTTAAAAAATCTTGATGATGCTGATTCCTTAACAGGTTCAACCTTCGGCTCTTCCTTAGGTTCTTCCTTAACCTTCATTTTGATGGTATCCTTAACAGGCTCAGCGGTCTTTTGGCTATTTTCAATCTTCTCACTCTGAGCCTTAGCGTTTGCAATAATTTTAGCTGCCTGTTCCTCAGCATTCTTAATAATATCATCAGCTTTCTTCTTAGCTTCAGAATCATCAAATGCTGCACCGCCATCCATCTTTGCAACCTGATTTTCAAGCTCAAACATTTTAAGTCTGTTTTCCTGTAATGATGAATTAAGCTTTTCTAAATCTTCCGCATATTTATTTCTTTCATTAAAAACTTCTTCATAAGCTCTGTAGACTGAATCAACGAACGAATCAACGTCTGCTGACTTATAACCAAAAAGGCCTTTTTTAAACTTCTGAGTCTTGATATCTATTGGCTGTATCATTCTGTTTTCCTCCGTAACTATGAATTCATAGGTAAAATTATACCATAAACATTGAAAAAAACAAGTAGTTAAATAATGATAAATGTGTTAAACTTAAATTAACAAATTGTGAATATTGCACATTTAAGGGACTAAATTGCTTATGAAGATAATAAAAAACAAAGCACGGGATAATAAATATATACAGTTAGACAATTATTTTGATAGAGATAATGTTGTATTGTTTGACATTGAAACAACTGGTTTCGCCGCAAGTAAGACATCACTTTATCTGATAGGCTGTGCCTGCTATGAGGATGAAGAACTTATAATTACACAATGGTTCAATGATGACGGAAAATCCGAGGTTGAGATAATTAACAGTTTTTTTGAATACATATCCGGTTTTAAAATAATTATTAATTATAACGGTGACGGTTTTGATATACCATATATCAATAAAAAACTTGAAGAACACCAGCTTTCCTACACATTTGACGAACTTTTAAGCTACGATTTATATAAGCATATAAGACCATATAAAAACATCCTTCATTTGGATGATTTAAAGCAAAAAAGTATAGAGCATTTTCTTGACATACATCGTCTGGATAAATACTCGGGCGGTGATTTAATTAAGATATACAAGGAATACCTCGACAAGCCCGATGAGAAAAAAGAACAACTGCTCCTTCAACATAACTATGAGGATATAGAGGGGCTTATATATAACTGCTGTCTTATCTCTTATATCAAGCTTGCCGAAGGCTGCTTTAACGTACATTCAATGAGTGTCAGAAAAAACAAGCTTTTATTTTCACTCTCGCTTGATTATGAGATGCCTAAAAGAATTTCCTTCAGTAAAAAACAAATTACAGTTACCGGCTATCAAAATGAAGCAACCATAAATGTACCAATATTCGAGGATACACTTAAGTTTTTCTTTGCCGATTACAAGGATTACTACTATCTTCCCGTAGAGGACAGAGCAATTCACAAAAGCGTAGCCACCTATGTAGATAAAAATTACAGAGAAAAAGCAACAAAGGAAACCTGCTATGTCAAGCAGACGGGCTACTTTATACCACAACTCGACGGTGAGATAATAACAGGCTACAAAAAAAATTACAATGATAAGGAATCATATATAGAGCTTGTAGATTCCTTCTTACAGGATATGGATAAAATAAACGAATATGCAAAATATATAATAAGCAGGCTGATATAGCCTGCTTATTATAGTTTCGGAAAGGTGTTCGCATACCTTTCGTTGAGTGGAGCTGGCGGGAATCGAACCCGCGTCCGAAGGCTCTTCCATTACATCTTCTCCCATTACAGCCTTATGTTTTGACATTTCCTCGACAAAGCGCCCATAGGCAGGCTCATCATCTTGGTAGCTTCATAAATTTTCTCAAATCGCAAAGCTTAGACCTGAGAGTTTCCCACTAAGTCGGTGCCAGCATCCAAAGCCGTGGGACGCCCCGGGCTGACAAGCTGCAACTAGGCAGCTAATGCAAAATTATCTTCTGCGTTTATATTTAAGTTTTCCAAGTTTTTTACATGGCCTTTGGTCCATGAATGGCTAACATAATTTCTAAACCCCCGTCGAAACCGGTACAACCCCTTATAATTGTACGGTTGCAGAAGTGTTTATATTTATTCTACAGCATCGGAAGGTGTTTCTTCTTCTATATTATCTGCCTCCTCCGGTATTGCATCTGTATCAGTTGCTTCTTCACCTGAATCATCAACAAAACCAAATGTTCCGTAATACTTGGAATTCCAGTAATTATTCATCCATGCATCATAATAAACAGCATTTACGGTTTCGTTGGCTTTACGTCTTTCGGCGTTAACCTTATAAAGCTTCTTTCCCAAAGGATAACCTATACATGCACCTATAAACAGCGCTATTACAATAACCCAAATAGACCTGACAATTTTTTTCTTCTTGATTTGTTTATGTCTGTTCTTCTTTTCCTTCTTATATCTGTCAACCTTTGCCTGACTCATATTTTTTTCTCCTTATCCCAGATTTCTTACCTTGAAGTCCCTTTCAGCCTCACGCTTAACATCCTTATTGGCTATATCCTGACGCTTATCATAGAGCTTCTTACCTTTGGCAAGTCCTATCTCAACCTTTACCCTGCTGTCCTTAAAATATACCTTTAAAGGAACAATGGTATAGCCCTTTTGCTGCTGCTTGCCAATCAGCTTATTTATTTCATATTTGTGAAGAAGCAGCTTTCTTTTTCTCAAAGGGTCTTTATTAAATATATTGCCCTTTTCATATGGTGAGATATTCATTCTCTGAACAAATACCTCCCCGTCTTCTATATCGACAAAGGACTCCTTTATGCTGCACTTACCCATACGAAGTGATTTAACCTCTGTTCCCACAAGCTCAATCCCCGCCTCGTAGGTTTCTTCTATGAAGTAATCATGATATGCTTTTTTATTATTTGCAATTAGTTTTATTCCGCTTTCCTTAGCCATATCTGTATCCTCTAATTACCACACTACTCTATATTATCATCTATTATGGAAAAATCAATATTTTTCTTAATTTTATCGCAACTTAATACTTTGATTCTCACCTTGTCCCCGAGCTGGTATTTCTTTTTCTTCTTTTCTCCTATCATAGCATATTCTTCCTCGTTAAAGTAATATAAATCATCATACAAATATGCTACGGATACCGCTCCTTCGACAGTATTTTCAAGCTCAACAAAGATATAGCTTGATGTAACACCGGATATCACGCCGTCAAATTCCTCTCCTATATGCTCCGACATATATTCTATCTCTTTAAGCTTTATAACATCTCTTTCCGCTTCCTCAGCACGTCTTTCCTTTACGGAATTATCATCGGCAACGGAAGGAAGTATCCTCTTATAATGGCTTATTCTCTTATCATTTAGTTCTCCGTGAAGATTCTCCTTAATGATTCTGTGAATTTGCAGGTCGGGATATCTTCTTATAGGCGATGTAAAGTGGCAGTAATACTTACAGGACAAACCAAAATGTCCCGTGCACTCGGTTGAATATCTTGCCTGTTTCATGGAACGAAGCATCATCTTACTTATTAACGCCTCATAAGGCTCTCCTTCTATCTTTGCCAAAAGCTTCTGAAGCTCCTTAGGATGAATTTCTCCACCTGAGGACTTAAGGTAAAGTCCGAAATTACTCATAAAATGCATAAGCTGTTCCATCTTTTCCTGATCGGGATCCTCGTGAACTCTATACTCAAACGGAAGTTCCTGCCAGAAGTAATCCTCAGCTATGGTTTCATTTGCCATAAGCATAAAATCCTCAATTATATTTGTTGCCGGATTTCTGTCATAAGGCTTTATCTCGACAGGCTTGTGGTTCTCATCAACAATTATCTTTGTTTCGGGAACATCAAAATCAATCGAGCCACGCTTATGTCTTGCTGTCCTTATTATATCGGAAAGCTCCTTCATCAGGTCAAACATATCTACAAGCTTTTCATATCTTTTAACCACCTCATCATCCGAGCGGTCAAGTATTTTGGCAACATTGGTATAAGACATACGTTCATTTACATTTATTACACCCTCTGTTATATAGTGATTGATAAGCTTACCCTTTTTATCAATATCCATAACACAGCTGAGTGTAAGTCTGTCAACTCCTGCATTCAGGGAACATATACCGTTTGACAGCTTATGAGGAATCATCGGTATAACGCTGTCAACGAGATAACAGCTCGTTCCCCTTCTTAAAGCCTCTTTGTCAAGCGGCGACTTTTCCTTCACATAATGTGACACATCAGCAATATGGACACCAAGTGTATATACGCCATCCTTATAGGATAAGGTTATGGCATCATCAAGGTCCTTTGCATCCTCACCGTCTATGGTAACGGTATCAAGCTCCCTAAAATCCTTTCTTCCTTCTATATCCAAAGGATTTACCTCCTCCGGTATATCCTTTAAGGCTTCCATAACCTTATCCGGATACTCCGTAGGTATATCATAGGCTCTGACAACCGACATAATATCCGTAGATGGATCGTTTACATGACCGAGAATCTCAACAATTCTTCCCTCCGGTGATTTTCTTTTTTCTCCGTAGGATAATAGCTGACAGACTACCTTATGTCCTGTCATAGCTCCCATGGAATCGGTATTTGCCACATATATATCATCCGCAACCTTTTGATTATCAGGTATGACAAAGCCAAAGCTTCCCTGTTTATCATAGGTTCCCACAACTGTCTGCATGCCTCTTTCAAGTATCTGAACAATCTTAGCCTCATGTCTTCTGCCTGCTTCTGCCTGAATCGTAGGCTTAATTACAACCCTGTCACTGTGAAATGCATCAAGGGTATCTCTTGCAGGTATGAAATAATCCTCCTTATCACCCTCAACTCTTACAAAGCCAAAGCCCTTCTTGTTGCCGATATATATGCCCACAAGAAGATTCTCATCCAGTTTCTTATACTTTCCCTTTGGTGTGACGGTAATCTTACCCTCTGCAACAAGCTCCTCCAATGCCTGCTCTACACGTTTCTTGTCCTCGTTGGAAACCTGAAGCAAAAACCTTATATCCTTAAGCCTCATAGGCTTGTATTCCTCATCACATATAAAATTATATAATTTTTCTTTTATTATTTCTCGTTTTTCTCCCATAATTAATACCCTCCGAATCAGTAATTAATACATCATCAATTGTATTTATGCCATCTCAGCTTTCATTTTTATTTGCATTATATCTTTCAAGAAAGCTATGTGCTTCATCTCCTGATTTATATCCCGGAAATGTATCAAGACACACATTATGTATGCTGTTAAATATACTTCTTTCTATTCCCGGATTATCCTCCTTAAGATGTCTTATCAGTGTCTTTATCTCCTGTCGCTTACTACCTCCGCCGCCGTTATCACACATAGTACAGTTTTCCGTAAATCGGCAGGCACACTGTATAAATTCAAGCTCATTATATCTTCTCCATGATATTATATCATCTTCGTGTATGCAGTACATAGGACGGATAAGCTCCATACCTTCAAAGTTCTTGCTGTGAAGCTTCGGCATCATAGTCTGAAACTGACCGGAATACAGCATACCCATAAGAATAGTCTCAATTACATCATCAAAGTGATGACCCAGAGCAATCTTATTACAGCCTAGCTCCTTAGCTCTA
>CALGGL010000208.1 GCA_937915975.1 uncultured Lachnospiraceae bacterium
TATATGTGTAATCGGTCAGGGAATTATGAATATTTTTATAAATGAATTTGATTACTCAAAGGATGATGCCGCAAGCTTTACATCCATAATTCTTGTATTGGCAAGTGTTTTGCTTACAGCCTTTAATCTTTATAAAAGAATTGCAAAATTTGCAGGTGCCGGAGCGCTTGTCCCGATAACCGGCTTTGCCAATTCAGTTGCCTCTCCCACTATCGAATACAAAAAAGAAGGTGAGGTATTCGGAAAGGGTGTAAAGATATTTACTATTGCCGGTCCGGTTATATTATTCGGAATTGTGACAAGCTGGTGTGCGGGTCTTATATACTACATTCTTTCCATGGCGGAATTAATATAAAACGGAGGTGAGATATATGAACAAAGAAAATGAAAACGAACAATGCGGAAAGCAGTCAATTAAATTTAAAAATCCTCCCGTCATTATAAGTCGTGCATCAGTTGTAGGAGAAATGGAAGGAAAAGGTCCTCTTGCCTCCTACTTTGATGAAATTGAAAACGATGCAACCTTCGGCCAGGATTCCTGGGAAAAGGGTGAGTCGGAAATGGTACGACGAGCAGTAGAGCTTGCAATATCAAAATCCGGAATTGACAGGGAAAGCATAAGATATATATTTGGTGGAGATTTACTCGGTCAGCTTATCGGAACCACATTCGGACTAAAGGACTTTGATATACCGGTCTTCGGTCTTTACGGTGCCTGCTCAACCTGTGGTGAATCCTTATCTCTTGCAGCTATGACAACAGCCGCAGGATATGCAGACTATGCGCTGGCAGTAACCAGCAGTCACTTTGCCGGAGCCGAAAAACAGTTTCGTTTTCCGTTGGAATACGGAAACCAAAGACCTCTTTCTGCCACGTGGACGGTAACGGGTAGCGGTGCCTTTGTCGTTGCACGAGCTTCCGCCGAGCAGCCAATGTCAGGTTATCCGCATATAGCTGCCATAACAACAGGAAAAATAGTAGATTACGGTGTAAGAGACAGTATGAATATGGGCGCCTGTATGGCTCCTGCAGCTGCTGATGTTATATATCAGGCTCTTACCGACCTTTCCCTTAAGCCGACCCAGCTTGATAAAATAATAACCGGAGATTTAGGCAAAGTCGGAAAAGAAATATTGATTAAGCTTCTCCGTGACAACGGAATCGATATAGAAAAGCAGCATATGGATTGCGGCATTGAAATATTTGATAACAGTGAACAGGATACTCACAGCGGGGGAAGCGGCTGCGGATGCTCCGCCGTAACTCTTGCAGGAATGGTTTTACAAAAACTTTCCGCACAGGAATGGAAACGTGTTTTATTTGTTCCAACAGGAGCTCTTCTTTCAACCGTAAGCTATAACGAGGGTGAAACAATACCCGGTATAGCACATGCACTTTTAATTGAGCAAGGAAAGGTGGTCTGATTTATGGATTATGTTAAAGCATTTATTATCGGAGGAATAATCTGCCTATTGGCACAGATTCTTATGGATAACACCAAGCTTATGCCCGGACGGGTAATGGTTATTCTTGTCTGCACAGGTGTAATTCTTGGTGCAGTAGGCCTTTACGAACCGTTTTTGAACTATGCCGGTGCGGGCGCTTCGGTCCCTCTTTCCGGATTTGGTTACAATCTCTGGAAGGGTGTTAAGGAAAGTATAGATTCTGACGGCTTTTTAGGTCTATTCAGAGGAGGCTTTAAAATGGCTGCGGTAGGAACCTCCGCGGCACTTATCTTCTCATATATCGCCTCTCTTATCTTCCAGCCCAAGATGCCAAAAAACTAATTTATATTCGGTAAACAAGCATATGCTTTTTATATAGATGCGTGTTTCGTCCTGCAATGCAGTTCGTCCACGCAAAAAGAGGACGACTGCATTTGCAGGCGCCCTCGTATTTTTTACTCATCCCCCTTGTCAACTTCGTTGACAAGTAGGTCTTCGTCATCTCCCTTGTCAACTCCGTTGACAAGTAGGTCTTCGTCATCCCCCTTGTCAACTCCGTTGACAAGTAGGTCTTCGTAAAAAAATGCCAGCAAGCTGCATTTTTTTACTCATCCCAGTTATGATACACACTTTGGACGTCGTCGTCTTCGTCGAGTAAATCGAGGATACGATTCATTTTCTTTATATCATCTTCTGATGTAAGTTCGACATAGTTCTGTGGTATCATGGTTACTTCTGCGGAAGCCATAGTTATGCCCTCTTTTTCAAGTGCTTCTCTTACTGCAGTGAAGTCATCCGGTGTGGTTATGATTTCATAGCTGTCCTCTTCATCCGCAAAGTCCTCCGCTCCTGCATCGAGTGCTATCATCATAAGGTCATCCGCATCCATATCGCATTCTTCCTTATCGATTATTATCTGTCCCTTTTCATCAAACATAAAGGATACACAGCCTGTAGTACCTACATTTCCACCACCCTTTGTAAATGCATTTCTTACGTTTGATGCAGTTCTGTTTTTGTTGTCTGTTAAAGCATTTACTATAATAGCCGTTCCGCTTGGTCCGTATCCCTCATATGTAATGGATACATAATTTACAGAGTTTGCATCTCCCGCTGCCTTCTTGATACCTCTTTCAATGGTGTCATTCGGCATATTGTTAGCCTTTGCCTTAGCTATAACATCTCTTAGCTTGCTGTTATTGGCAGGGTCCGCTCCTCCCTCTTTAACCGCTACTGCAATTTCTCTACCGATTATAGTAAAAATCTTACCCTTAGCAGCATCATTTTTTTCCTTTTTGTGCTTAATGTTAGCAAATTTTGAATGTCCTGACATTTTTTTTACTCCTTACTCATTAACCTCTGTATCTTCATTTATTTTTTCAACTCTCACAAGACGAATCATCTTGTCAGATATTTTTACAGGGATAAATTTATATCCCTCATAAATAATCTCAATCTTTTCATTTTCCTCCGGAATTCGGGAAAGCTTATATAAAAGGAAACCGTTTAGAGTTTCAAAATCCTCATCCGGAAATTCTATGGAAAGCTCATCGGCAATATCATTTAAAAATGCTTCTCCATTCATCAGATATGCATCTCTTGATATGCTTTTGATATTTTCCACTTCTTCCTCATCATGCTCATCAAAGATATTTCCGACTATCTCTTCTATTATATCCTCCATTGCAACCAGTCCCTCTGTCTGTCCGTATTCGTCAAGGACAATTGCCATATGTATCTTTTCATTTTGCATTTTCTGCAAAAGCTTTGATATATTAAATGTCGGATGTATGAAAATCGGTTCCTCAAGGATTTCCTTTACATTCTGCTTTGGATCCTTCAGATATGCCGCTATCAAATCCTTAAGATGTATGACACCGATTATATTATCTATATCCTCTTCGTAAACCGGATATCTTGAAAAGCTGTTCTCCAAAGCAAAATTAAGTGCTTCTTCAACATCTGTCGTATCCTCAATGGCGATTATCTTTTGTCTGCTTGTCATGATGTCTCTGGCATTCTTATCGGAAAACTCAAAGATGTTTGATATCATCTCCGCTTCATTTTCCTCTATGACACCCTGTTCATGACCTTCCTCGACCATGGAAAGAATATCCTCTTCAACCTTATCCTCATTTACCTTTTTTGAAAAAAACTTTTTTAAGCCACCGGGCCCACTTGCCATATTATTTCTCCCCTTATATTTTTCCTTTCATCAATTTACGGTAATTTAAGTATCTTTAATATATTATCATTTAATCATTATAATTCCAGACTTATTTTCAACGCTTCATTAACTCTTCTTATAATGCTGTTATCAAGATGACAAACCTTTTCCTTTAATCTCTGCTTGTCAACGGTCCTAAGCTGTTCCAAAAGTATAACAGAATCCTTTGCTATATCGCAATACCTTGAATCAAGTTCAACATGCGTTGGCAGCTTTGCCTTATGTAGCTGAGAGGTAATAGCTGCTATAATAACCGTTGAGCTATGTTTATTGCCTGCTTCATTTTGTATTATAAGTACCGGTCTTATTCCGCCCTGCTCAGAGCCTACTACCGGTCTAAGATCCGCATAATAAATATCGCCTCTCCTGATTATCAATTCCTTCACACTCCTATAGTCACTTAATTAACTAATCAAAGTATTTCCAATAATCAACCGGTATATTCAATTCAGTTATCTTTATATGGTCAAATCAGATAATTTACACAAAGGTCTTCTTTTCCTGCTTCATTATAAACCCTCGGAACCCTTCTTGCTATATTGCATACAAGCTCATAATTAAAGCTTGCCGCAGGCTCGGCAACCTCTTCAACAGTTATTTTACAGTCGCCTTCCTCTCCGATAAGAATAACCTCATCACGAAGACTTGCCTCGGGAATATCAGTTACATCCACCATAATCTGATCCATACACACCCTTCCGAGTATAGGTGCATATTTGCCTCTTATAATGACTCTTCCCTTTCCCGACTGTGCACGTGGGTAACCGTCCGCATAGCCTACCGTAACAGTTGCGATTCTGGTTTCCTTATCTGTCACATATGTCCAGCCATAGCTTACCCCCACTCCGGCAGGAATGGTTTTTATATGAGCAATATGTGCCACAAGTGACATCACAGGTTTTATTATAACAGACTTGTCAACCTCATCTGACGGATAAAGTCCGTACGTAACAATTCCAAGCCTTATCATATCAAATTCATTGTCCTTAAGCTCCATGGTTCCGGCACTATTGTCTATATGCTTTATATCAAAGGACATTCCTCTTTTCTCAAGCTCATCTATAAACCACTTGAACTTTTCCTTCTGCCCCAAAGCTGCAGTTTTATCAAACTCATCCGCCTTTGCATAGTGTGTAAATATACCTTCTATCTCTAGTCCTTCCAAGCCAGCAAGCTTAGCTGCTTCATTTACGCCCTCATCATTGGTAAGGAATCCGATACGGGACATGCCTGTATCAACCTTAATATGTACTCTTGCTTTCTTTCCCTTTGATATGGCAAGCTCGGATAAAAGCTTACATTCCTCCACATCGTAAACAGCCTGTGTTATATTATATGCAATTAGCTTATCATAATTATCCCTATCTGTATAGCCAATTATAAGAATCGGTGTTTCTATGCCGGCATTTCTAAGTTCAACAGCCTCATCTATAGTTGCAACTCCAAAATAATCCGCAAGATCCAAGGTACGCTTTGCCACCTCCACGGAACCATGTCCGTAAGCATCCGCCTTTATTACAAGAAGAACCTTCATATCAGGCTTTACCAACGACTTCATGGTTTTGACATTGTACCTTAAATTATCAATATTTATTCCTGCATAAATTCTGTTATAGCCCGCCTTATCCGTTGACATTTTATACCTCCCGATTTATAAACCGCAAATTATATTATACAGTACAAAAACTAATTATTATCTATGCTATCATAGCTCTCATAGCCTTCAAGAACCTTGGTTATACTCCTTACAATATCCGTTGCAATCATGCTGTATCGTCCCTTATCAACGGCAGCAAACTTACCTGCCAGACCATGCATGCAAACACCCAGCTTCGCAGCCTCAAATATATCCATTCCCTGTCCTACAAGTCCCGCAAGGATTCCGGAAAGTACATCTCCCGAGCCTCCTGTCGCCATACCGTTATTGCCTGTCATATTGACATAGGCATGAACATCACTGTCGGCAACTATTGTTCTTGAATCCTTAAGAACCACTACTGTATTATACTCCTTAGCAAACTCTCTTGCTATATCATATTTATTTTCTTTTATCTCTCCGGTTTTTTTATCCGAAAGTCTGGACATTTCCTTTAAATGCGGAGTTATAATAACCTCGGCATTGGTATTTCTTAACCAATCCCTGTTTTCCGACAAAATATTAAGCGCATCCGCATCTGCGATAATTTTCTTATCATAATTTTCAAAGGTCTGCCTCACAACTTCCTTTGCATAATCACTTGTTCCGAGTCCCGGACCTATTACTATAACATCCGACCAATTGATAATATCCTCAATTGCTTCATCAATGGAAGCCTTGTTATTAATATCATAGGTTTTAAGCATAGCCTCCGGAAGTCTTTGCTGGATTATCTCTCTGTTTTCCTCAGTGGTACAAACCTTTACAAGACCACAGCCCATTCTGTATGCCGACTCTGCAGCAAACATACAGGCTCCCGCCATATTTTTACTGCCTGCTATAACACCTATCTTTCCATAGCTTCCCTTGTGGGAATCCACCTTTCGTGCAGGAAGCTTTTCCTCCACATCCTTTTCATCATAGGTATATAACCTCGGAGCAATGTGATCTATAACATTTGAAGGTATACCTATGGATGCAACAATTACATTTCCGCTGTATTCAAAGCCTGCTCCTGTTATCATACCAAGCTTCATAAGCTCAAAGGTTATGGTTGTGTCCGCCTTAAAGGCTGTATCAAGTATAAAGCCCGTATAAGAATCTATTCCCGACGGAATATCTATAGCAATCTTATATGCGTCAAGATCATTCATTATATGTATGGCTTCCGCATGTCTTCCGTGTACGGAACGATTTAATCCGACTCCGAATATTCCGTCTATAACAACATCATATCCATAATCAATAATCTCATCTATAAAATTAAGGTTAAGCTTCTTTGCGATATTGTACTGCTGCTTAAAGCCTTCGCTTTGCTTTTCTATCTCATTTATCCAATATATATCAACCTTGTATCCTTCCTCATGAAGCATTCGCGCAACGGCAATTCCGTCACCGCCGTTATTACCGCTTTCAACTACCACAAGTACCTTTTTTCGTCTGTCAAATCTTTCAGATACAAATTTGAAAACACAAAGTGCCGCTCTTTCCATAAGCACCATCTGGGGTATCCCTATTGTATTTATAGTATAGTCATCAATTCGTGCCATCTCGTCGCCGCTCGCAACGTATTTCATTTTCTCCGCCTCATTTCATATAATCTTTATGTATTATGATTAAGCAAAAAAGGAATATCTTTTATCTTAAATATTCCGTTACATTAACTTATTTATTATATTATATAGTGGAATTTCGCGCAAGTGATTATGGGATAATGTGATAAAAAATCAAATTATTTCATAATATCCATTACTTTTTCAGCTAATAATTCAAGATTGTTATTTACATCTAATATAATATGGTCTTTTTTTTCTTTAGATGGTAC
>CALGGL010000209.1 GCA_937915975.1 uncultured Lachnospiraceae bacterium
GGCTCTTAATAAGAGCATAAACACCTTTTTCGGGAGCATCCACTTTGGAGTGGGTGCTTTTCCTATTTGTAAGTATAACATTATGATAAATATTATTCAAGGGTTAATTGATAAAAGGCTTTACTTTTGATAATAAAATTCTATTTCCTCTTTTATGTTTATATTAAAATCAATTAAATCATGTTCATACTTCGCTTCAAACATATCAGCAGTATAGTCGTTTTCTTTATTTGGATTATTCTCAAAACTATATATTTCATTGATTATTGATGTCAATCCGGATAGAAGTGGTAAGTAAAAACGATATATAATCTGTGTTCCGTTTGTTGTGGTAATTAATTCTTCGTCTATTGTTAATCCATAATCTCTTAGATTTGATGTAAAGAACAAAAATTTTGCAAAATCTTTTTTTATGTTGTCATTTTTGAAATTTATCATTTCAGATGTAAATAAATATAATTCAAGTGCTGAACTTCCAGTGCCAAAAAGCTGAGTGTTAGCTTCGATAGTTATGCCGTTTTTAATCATTTCTCTTATATGATTTATAAATTCTGGAAGCATTATAAGTTTGGAAGAAGAATAGTTGAGTTCTTCTAATTCTAACTCATAAGTTTGTTCAATTTTCTTTTGTTGCTCATTCCAATAATCATGGATGCTTTTTGGAAATTCTGCTTTCCATTTTGAATACTTATCTGCAAGAGACTCTTTTATTTCATCGTTTTCAGTTGTTACTTCTTTTCTTTTATCTGCCCATGCAAATAAATAGCTTATTAATGTTGAAATATTTTTATTGTCATTGTTAAAAATAAGTTGAGTAGTATTATCTTTTAATTTTATTTTCATTCCGTATTCTTCTTCAAATAAAAACAAAATTTGCATTACATCCTCATATGTTTGTATATTTATATCAGATAATGCAGAAATGTCTACGCCAAGTGAATCTGCTAATTTCTGACGTAGATCTTTTTTGGGTGCCATTAAATCAAGTTCATATTTTCTGATTCTTGAATCTGCTGTTGCAGTCGAAAATCCTACTTTTTTACCTAATGCTTTTTGTGTCATATTATTCATTAATCTATATTTTTTTATTTTTTCACCAACTGTCATTTTATTCACCTCTTTTTTATTTATAGTTATATTATACCAAAATAGATATAAATAACAAGATATAAAATAAAAAATAGACATAAAATCATGACTATGCTATTGACAGGAATAAATAAATGATGTATTATGATTATGCAGACATAAAAAAAGGACTATTAAATTTGAGAGGAGGAATAAATATGACTACTGAAAGACTACCATTATTCATAGGCGTTGACACTGTCGTTTACGACTTGGGTGTGTCTAAAGCTAAGGCTTACAACGTAATCAGGGAGCTTAACAAAGAACTCAAGGCACAGAATCCAAGAGCGATAGTAGTTGCTGGCAAGGTTAATCGTGTTTGGTATGAAGAAGCTTGCCTGAAGACAGGAGAAAGGTAACAATGAGGGATTTAGAAAAGAAAAAGCCCCTTATAAAAGGGGCTCGCACACAATTGCTTGTATGCTCTCTAACCAAGATAATATTAGCATATTGTGGGCTTCTTTTCAATGGTAATTTTAAGAAAGGAGGCTATTTTTATGCCGATTTTAAAAAATAAAACTCAAAATAACTTTACAATCATCAGCAACAATATATTAAAGGATAAAGAGCTTAAGATGATTGACAGAGGCGTGTTCTGTACATTGTGCAGCTTTCCTGATGATTGGAGCTTCAGCATTGAAGGACTTGTAAAGATAGTTCAAGATGGCGAAACAGCTATTAGAAACTCAATTAAGAGACTTGAAGAAAGTGGATACATTAAGAGGTCCTATGAGAGGGATAGAAGAGGAAAGTTTGCCGATGTTTTAGAAATTTACGCCGAGAAACAAGTAGCAAAAAGTTCTCCATCTGAGGTTGTCCATGATGGATTGTCCACCGTGGAAAATCCACGACGGGAAATCCACGACGGTTTATCCACTGTGGAAAAACAGGGACAATACAATACTACTAATAATAAACTAAACATTAATAACGAAGATATCAAAATCAATCATTCAGATGAAAGAATGAATGAAAGATTAGAAGCAATCAGGAAGTCAACCCGAAGAAGAATTGATTACGATAGGTTAGTCGCTGAGCTTAATGATGAAGAAATTAAGTATGTTGATATGATGGTTGATATCATAGCTGAGAGTATGGTTGGCATAGATGGGGATAAGAAGATTAAGCTTGATGGTTGTTACCCTGATAGGCAGGATGTAATGTTGAGGTTGCTCAACTACAGGTATTCCGAAGTGCTTACGGTTGCCAAGAATATGCACCGCCGAAAAGGAGAGGATATTAACGATATTAATGCGTATCTGTTAAAAGCCCTTGATGTTGAACTAAGTAAGAATAGACCGGATTTAGACAGTGTTAGGGAGGTGTTTAACAATGGCGGTATTTAAAGATAAATGGAATGGATATAAGAATACTTGGAGAGTTTCGTGCTATTACGAGAACTGGAAAGGTGAGAGAAAGAGGCACGATAAACGAGGCTTTGAAACCAAAAAGGAAGCTTTAGCTTACGAGCGGGAATTTATTGCCAAAAAAAGCAAAGATATAAATATGAACTTTGATACCTTTGTAAACCTTTATTTAGCTGATATAAAGCCTCAAATTAAGGCGAGTACATACGAGAACAAGATTAATATAATAGATGTTCATATTCGCCCTTATTTCAAGCTTAAAAGTCTTTCTGAGATATCTCCGTCAGATATTCTCCAGTGGCAGAATGGACTTCTTGGAAAGAGGGATGAACAGGGTAAAGGTTATTCTCCTACATTTTTGAGAACGATACAAAACCAGCTTAATGCCATATTTAATCATGCTGTTAAGTATTATGATCTGCCTAAAAACCCATGTTTGGCAAACAAGAAGATGGGTAAGGCAAAGGCTAAGGAAATGCTTTACTGGACTAAAGATGAATACCTTAAGTTTGCGGAAGAAATGAAAGAAAAGCCGTTATCATATTATGCTTTTGAACTTTTATTTTGGACTGGCATAAGATGCGGTGAGCTTCTTGCGCTTACAAGAGCGGATTTTGATTTAGAAAAAAGGCAGCTTCGCATTAATAAGACTTATCAGGTTATAAAGGGAAAAGAATTAATCACTCCCCCGAAAAGTGAAAAGAGTAACAGGCTGATAGATTTACCGGAGTTTTTATGTAACGAGATGGAAGATTTCTTTTCATCAATTTATAAGTTGAATAAAAACAGCAGACTATTTCAAGTTACTAAAAGCTATCTTCATCATGAGATGGACAGGGGAGCAAAAACAGCAGGTGTTAAGAGAATAAGGGTGCATGATTTAAGACATTCAAGCTGTGCACTTTTGATTAATCTTGGCTATTCGCCTGTGCAGATTGCGGAAAGGTTAGGACATGAAAGCGTAACCATAACTGAAAGATATGCTCATCTTTATCCGTCTGTGCAACGTGAAATGGCAAGCAGATTAGATGATGTGTTTAAGGAAATTGAAAGCGGTGATAAAAATGATAAATGATGATTTAGATAAAATTTACAGAAGACCTACACAAAGCAGTGGGACAGTGACGAAAAAGAAAGACGAAAAGGCAAGACACAAAAATGTAATTATAAATTTCAGAGTGACCGCAAGTGTAAAGGATTTGATAGATGAAAGAATAAGATTATCAGGGCTTAATAAAGCGACCTTTTTTACAGAGGCTTGTTTATATAACAAGATACTTGTTAAAGGGAATATTAAGACCTTTGATGTATTAAAAAAGCAGTTGGACAGCATAGCTGAAAAGATAAATACATCTTGTAATCTGTCTGATTTTACACCGGAAGAAGCAGAGAGTTTAAGGATTATACTTGAAATTTTTTCAAGTCTTTACGAGGAGAATTGATATGTCAAAGCGTACTTTTGAAGAAAGAATAGAGGAATTAAAGAGAAAACAGGAACAGCTTAAAGAACAGGAAAGAGATATACGAAGACGGGCATCGGAAGAGGCAAGGAAAAAACGTACAAGAAGATTAATAGAGATAGGTGGAATTGTTCAAAGTGTGTTAGGCAGAGAGTTAGAGGACGAAGATAAGGAAAGGCTTTTAAGCTTCCTTACACAGCAGGAAAGAAACGGTAAATATTTTTCAAAGGCTATGTCAAAAGGAAGAAGTACGGAGGAAGCCGAGTAGGTGTTTTAGCCCCACTTAGTTTACTAAGTGCGCACTTACGGACAGACTATCGTCCGTCCCAAAGTAAGTGCGCTCTCCGAGGGCTTAAAGGGCTTGCACCCTCTAAGAACACCCATAAAGGAGCGTGATGTATATGAATTTCTTTCATATGAATTGTCGTGTTGTAAGTAAGGCAAGGGGTAAATCATCCGTTGCTGCTTCTGCATATGTTTCAGCCGAAAAACTGCTGAACGAAAGAACCGGTCTTACACACGACTTTTCAAGGAAACAGGATGTGATTTTTTCGGATGTTGTACTCTGTGAAAATGCACCATCCGAATATAAAGAAAGAGAAAAACTATGGAATGCTGTTGAAAAGGTAGAGAAGTCTGCTGATGCAAGATTTGCACGACAATTTGATCTTGCAATTCCAAATGAATTTACAAAAGAACAGGCAAAAATCCTTTTTTATGATATAGCAGATATATTTGTAAAAGATGGTATGTGCTTTGATGGTGGTATCCACTGGGAAGAGGGAAATCACCATTATGATTTTTTAGTGACTACAAGACCTTTTAAGGAAGATGGAACGTGGGGAGATAAGGATAAAAAAGAATATGTTTTTATGCTTGATGAGAATGGAAACAAAATAATTGATAAGGACAATCCTAACTGGTGGGAGGATAAAAAGAATCCGGAGCGATGTGGTATAAGATTACCGGAGCTTGACGAAAACGGAGAGCAAAAAAGAGATAAAAAGGGTGGAAAGATTTGGAAAAGGGAACGTGTCGACAGTACAGGATGGGATAAAAAAGAAATGGTTGAAAGTTGGAGAAAGAATTGTTGCGATGCCATAAATAACAGGGCAAGAGAGTTTGGATATGATTTTAATATAGACCATAGAAGCTATGAAAGACAGAATAAGGAAATAATACCCAGCATACACGAAGGATATATGGCAAGAAAAATGGAAAAAGAGGGGCTTGTTTCCGACAGGTGCAGTATAAACAGAGAGATAAAGAAATACAATTCACTTCTTACAAAGATAAAAGAAAAAGCAAAGGCTATAACTACGGCTATTACAGAGAAAGTGAGGGAGTTAAATGGACGATTTGATACAATCCTACAGCGTAGAAGAAATAATAAAAATGATGGAAGAGATGCAGGACGAGATAGAGGAAAAGGACAGGAAGATAGAAAGCCTGATGAATCAGTCGGACAATTCATTAGAGATATCAATATTAAAGAACAAGGTTATAAGTCAGTCACAAGAGATAAAATTCTTAAGCGAACAGATAGGGAAAATGAGCGAAAGCGACTTGATATTGAAAGAGAACGAGAAGCTTCTGAAAGAAGTAGACAGGATGAAGTTAAAAATGAAAGAAGCTACCGAAGAAGCAGAGAGGAAGGTCCAAGCCTTTAAGGACAGGTATAAAAGGGCTATAAATGATGTAGAAATTAGAGAAAATGAAGCAGAGGAAAAAATACATAATTATAACAGCCTTATTAAAAATGAGCAGTCCGTTATTAACAAAACAGCAGATAAGAAAATAAAAGTAAAAATTGAAACTTTGGAAAAAGAATACAGGACTGCTCAAAGATCACAAGATGCATTTTGTGGTTTACTGTTTTGCTTTTGTATTTTTTTGGAGTGCCTTATAGGTGCTAATGATAAAGTGTTTTTTAGAGATTTATGGAAAGTATTAAAAAAAGTATTTTTTGCTATCACGGACTTTATTAATAGTGGAAATGGAATAGGCGATATTGTCTTTCAGATAGGAGTGATTTTGCTTGTATATGTTACAATCTATGCTCTAATATGTGAATATAAAAAATATCTTGAAAAGAATGATATAAATATATTTGACAGGCTTACCGAAGTATATTCATTTATTGTTTTTTCTTTCTTTTTATTCGTTGGTGGAAGAATTAAGGCGCCTTTAAAGGTTAATCTATTTATCATATATCTTGTTTTTATGATAGGATATTTTATCATAAGAAGCATAATACAGATGAAAGATACGGATATAAGACGGGAGGTTGTAATAAATATAATAACCGTGATAGCTATGATAGCTATAATAATATTTTGCTTTACGAGTTGTGTGTCGAGTTTGAAAAATATTACAAATAATTAAAAATATCCGTTATTTTATGATTTTGTGGCAGATTTGTTACACATTGTATGTTATAATACTTTCTGTAAGAAAATTGCTTAATTGTTTTAAAAATAAGCTATAATATTTTAGCAATATTTTTAAATGAAAAACTGTTGACAAATAAGCAAATTTATAAGAAACTTTTTAAAAGAAAGACCTCTGAGGCGAAAGACCTCTGAGGCGAAAGACCTCTGAGGCGAAA
>CALGGL010000210.1 GCA_937915975.1 uncultured Lachnospiraceae bacterium
TTTTTTTGATTTTGTATCTTCAAAATCATCAATGATATCTTCTTTGGCGTTATCGGAAGCTTCTTCCTTAGTTTCATCTTCTTTTTCTTTTTTAGGTCCTTCTTTAGCTTCTTTAACTTCTTCCTTTACGTTTTCTTTGGCTTCTTCCTTAGCATCTTCCGTAGCTTCTTCTTTGGTTTCAGCCTCGATATCTTTGTTTATATCTTTATTTTTTTTCTTTTTATCTTCCTTAATCTTTTTCTTTTTATCTTTTTTTCCCTTTTTTATTTCAATTTCCTCTGAAGCATTCTCATTTATTTCCATATCATTATTTTTACCCATGTCAAATATTCTCCTGTTATTTAATTTATATTTGCGGAGCTTCCAAGCTTATTCTTCCGAGTTTTCCGCTCCTGAAATCATCAAATATTAGGTTTGCAGCCTTATCATAATCAGGTTCATTTCCTTTTTTTAAACATTTTCTGATTATAGCGATATCATTAAGAATTTCGTGGCTGTTTTTTTCTATATCAATATTATACCTATCTATCAGGGTATTACAATAATTATTTTTTAAAAAATCAATTAAAGACAACGCAATTTCGCTCTTTGTCAGTATATCATCATTAATGGAACCTATATATGAAAGTCTTAATCCGATAGCTTCATCTTCAAACTTTGGCCATAATATTCCCGGGGTATCCAAAAGCTCAACATTTTTATCAATTCTTATCCATTGCTTTCCCTTAGTAACTCCGGGCTTATTACCTACTTTTGCAACAGCTTTTTTTGAAAATGAATTGATAAATGTTGACTTTCCGACATTGGGAATGCCAACAACCATAGCTCTTATAGGTCTTCCGATTATTCCTCTTTTTCTGTCTCTTTCAAGTTTTTCCTTGCAGGCTTCCATTATTTTATCGGTTATAGCCTTCATACCCGTATTCTTTCGAGAGTCAAGGCAAAGAACAAAGAATCCTTTTTCGTTAAAGTATTCCTCCCACTTTTTTGTTACGGCTGCATCAGCAAGATCAGCTTTGTTTAATAGAATTAATCTGTATTTATTTTTTGCAAGCTCATCTATATCCGGATTTTTACTGCTTAACGGAATCCTGGCATCCAAAAGTTCAATAACTATATCAATTAGCTTAATATCCTCCTGCATCATACGCTTTGCCTTTGTCATATGACCGGGATACCATTGAATATTCATTTTATTATCGTTCATAAATCAATCACTCTCTTTTATCAGTTAAATACTTACTTTTATTTAACCTTTCCTTTATCCGATTTGGGTTTTAAAATCTTTACTACCTTACCTTTTATTTCCGTTTTACTTATAACTCCTACATTGGTATATCTTGAATCTTCACTGTTATTAACATTATCTCCAAGTACAAAATATTCATTTTTATCGAGAGTTATTCCGCCTGCGGCAATTCCGGAATTAACGATGTTATCCTGAATCGGACAATCCTTTATCTGTTCATCATTTATATATATTTTACCGTTTGTAATCCTTATTGTTTCTCCCGGAAGTCCGACAATTCTTTTAACATCATAGTACGAATCCGAATCAACCTTAGAATATACAACTATATCATATCTTTTTATATCGTGAATTCTGTAATCAAGCTTATTGACAACAACAACCTGGCCATCCTTAAGTGTCGGATTCATGGAAGGACCGACAATTTCAACGGTCTGATAGCAGAATGTTACAAATGCATAACCTGCAATTGCAGCAATAAGCACAAGTATTATCCAATTTATAATTCCTCTAAAGAATTTATTTGCTTTGATTTTTTTCATATATTCACCTGAAATATTATAAAAATGACTGGAGTTATTAGCTCCAGCCATTATGATTTGCAAATACTATTTTACAAGCTCTTTAACCTTTGCTCTCTTACCAACTCTATCACGTAAGTAATTAAGCTTAGCTCTTCTAACCTTACCTCTTCTGATAACCTCAATCTTCTCAATTGTCGGTGAATGAAGCGGCCAAGTCTTCTCAACTCCTACACCATTGGAATTCTTTCTGACTGTAAAAGTTTCTCTGCAGCTTCCGCCCTGTCTCTTAAGTACAGTTCCCTCAAAAGCCTGAACTCTTTCTCTGTTACCCTCTTTAATCTTAGCATAAACCTTAACAGCCATACGGAGATAGCCAGCCACAACCTGATTAACACCCTTTTCCTTAATC
>CALGGL010000211.1 GCA_937915975.1 uncultured Lachnospiraceae bacterium
TACAGCCATCTTCAATTAATTTTTGAATATAAGCTCTTGAAAGCTCATCAAGCTCTTCTGAGAGGAATTTATCAATTCTTAATCCGATATGCAAATCGTAGTTTTCATCAATAATAATTCTTGTTTCGTCCATTATAATTTAACCTCAGTCGTCCTTTATTCCTTCTCATATGCATATCCCCCCTGATATAAAAACTATTCTCCAGTCTCATCTGTATTATCGTTATTATTGACCTTCTTCCCCATAATTTCACTGATATCCTCTTCTTTATATTTAAAAATCAAGAGGAAAAAGATTAAGAACATACTGACGGTTACATATATATCAGCTACATTAAAGACCGGAAAATCAATTAATTTAAAATCAAAGAAATCAATAACATATGCATACTTAAATCTGTCAATCATATTGCCTACAGCTCCGGAAATCAAAATTGTAATGCAAATCGTTAACATAATATATTTACGGTTACCAATAATGTTATAAAGAACATAAAAACAACCAATAACAACCAAAGCAGTGAGTATAAGAAAGAATATTCGTCTTCCCTGCATCACACCCCAGGCTGCCCCTTTATTCTGAATATATGTAATTGCAAAAACATTTTTCAATAATTCCTTTGATTCATACAGCTCAAATTTACTTTTGATAACAAATTTGGTAAATTGGTCTATCGAAGTAAGTAAAGCTATACAAATAACAGGAAGAAACATTATTTTTATCTTGTTATCTTTCATTTTTACCCTTAATTGCAGTTATTAATATAATAATTAAAAGCTTCCCTCATATCATCAGATGAGACATTCATATCAATATAGGCATCGCCTATATCTTTAAGAAGAATGAATTTTATCTTATTTCCAACAGCTTTTTTATCATTTTTTGTATATTCAACAATTTTTTCTATATCCAAATCACCCGGAAGCTTGGGAATATCGTACATTTTTATTGAATTTATAATCTCATTCAAAACATTTATATCAATATTTGCCTTGTTGTATGAAATAATTGCTGCAAGGATTGAACCTATAAGCACACATTCTCCATGTAAAAGCTTAAAATTCATATATTTTTCCAATGCATGTCCAAGTGTATGTCCAAAGTTAAGAAGAGCTCTTTTACCTTTTTCGGTAGGATCCTCCTCTACTACTGCTCTTTTAATAAGACAGCTTCTTTGAACAAGTTCACAAAGTGTATCATATTCATAAGCATTTATCTTGGAAAAATTAAGCTTTATCCAATCAAAATAAGGCTTGTCAAGAATCAGACCATGCTTAATTACCTCTCCCATTCCTGATATAAACTGTCTTCTGTCAAGAGACTTTAAAGCATTTTGATTCATATATACAAGCTTTGGCATATGAAATGCGCCAACCATATTTTTGTATGCCGAAAAATCAACACCGGTTTTTCCTCCGATACTTGAATCCACCTGTGACAGAAGGCTGGTGGGAACCTGAATAAAATCAATACCTCTGAGATAAGTAGCTGCTGCGAATCCCGTTAAATCTCCGGTAACACCTCCACCAAGTGCAACAAGTACATCCTTTCTGTCAAATTGCTCTTTGATAAGAACCTCATATAAAGCTCTGACAACATCCAGATTCTTACTTTCTTCACCTGCCGGAAAAACAAAACGTATAACCTTATCGAATTTTCCGGTTTTTTCAAGTGAAACTAATATAGCATCCAAAAATAAGGATGCTACATTAGTCTCGGATACTATACATATCTTTCTGCTTTCATATCCGATCTGTAATAAAGAATCGGAAAGATTATCATAAGAATCATTAAATGTTATATCATATACAGGCTTATTATCAAGATGAACGGTTAAATTATTAATTATCATCTTATTTACCTCATAAAATATATATTATACAAATTCAAAATCTTCAGAATCATCATCGTCGCCGTTACCTAAGAGATTACTTTCTTTAACGGTCTCAACTTCAACCTCAACATCCTCTGAATCAAAGTTAACAGTCGGAATTTCTTCTGATGAATCGGAAGCATCTGATGCCTCTTCGGCTGCAACCTTTTTTTCAGCGGCTTTTTTAATATCTTTTTCGAAAGTAAATATATTATCTACAACCGGCTTTTTAGGCTTATCATCCCCGGAAGCAGCTTTACTTGATGAAGCTTTGCTGTCAGTATCCGAGTTGGCGGAATTAACTATATCCTTAATTTTTTCTTCAGCCGCTTTTGTATCGGTTTCTTTCTTTACCTTGGAAGCAGGTTCGCTCTTTTTATCGGAAGCTTTATCACCTGAGGAACTTTTTGTTCCTGAAGTTGATGAAGATGATTTCTTTGCCTGACCGCTTTTTGAACTCGAACGGTTTTTTGAACTTCCCATTCCATCTGTATTTACTGTAAATGCAGGTCCACCTTTCTTCTTTTCGGTAACTGTTCGTCCGTCATACGGGTTATATCTGCCGTTTTGCTTGTTTGCATCCGGATTAAACGGATCAACAAAATTCTCACCTGCAGAAAGATTTGAAGTATATACTGCACTTGTACTAACCTTATCTTCGGCACTCATACTTGTAGCACCGCCGTTAAAACCTCCCAAAGTTGATTCATCTCTCATCTGAGGATCGCCTTCAAAGGATCCGAAAGGCATATTTGGTCCGCTTGATTTGCTCTTATATGAACCGGCTGAACCGCTAACGGAAACACCGAGAGTCTGTAGAGATTTTTCGTCTATGTATGACTTAGGATCGAAATCGTCAACCTCAAGCATTTCGAACTGCTTTTGCATAAAATAAACAAAATTTGATTTGTATGCCGCATACTGGGTTTCTAATTCGGTTATCTTTTGATTTATCTCAGCAAGCTGCTTTTCAGCATCTGCCACGATGAGCTTAGCTTTGTTTTTTGCTTCAAGCTCGATATTCTTAGCTTCCTTTTGAGCTCTTGATTTTGTATCTTCAGAATCTTTTTCGGCAATCATTATAGACTTCTCAAGTTCCTTTTCCTTTGACTTGTAATTTTGAAGTCCGTCGGTTAATGTAATAACCTTTTCCTTTAACTCTGCATTTGAACGATAAAGCTTCTCATATGCATCCGATACAACATCAAAAAAAGCATTTACATCCTTTTTCTCATATCCTAAACCTGTACGAAATTTCTTTTGTTGAATATCAACCGGTGTAAGCATTTTTTCAATCATCCCCCGTAAATTTTATTATTATATACCTTCTAAAAACCCATAATACATTTTGTAATGTGATTAGTATTGTCCAAGCTGTGGTGATACAGTAGTTTCGTTAAGAATTTCGTCTCTTAAATCACCCGAAACTTCAATTGAGCTTGGTGCAGCAATAAATATATTGGCAGAAATTGCCTGTAAAGAGCCGCCGATTGCATAGCATGCTCCACCTATAAAATCTATAATTCTTTGAGCAGGAGCAAGTTCAAGCCCCTCCATATTAATTACTATTGTTTTTCCTGCATTAAGGAAATCAGCAACTGTCTGTGATTCGCTTATCTCCTGTGGCTTAATAACATACACTTCACTTCCTCCTCTGTAACTGTTTGTTCTTTGCTGCTTATTTGAATTAAAATCAACAAGATTATTGTTTTGTTGTTTAACCTGTGGTCTTGCAGATGCATATGCACCCGTTTGGGACTGTGAGGTTCTGTTTACCGGTTGCGAGGCTGCAGCTGTATATCCGTTATTTCTTGGATAACTTTGAGGTCTTTCAGCAGGCTTATTTTTTGAATATGAGCCTTTAGGTGATTTTGCCGGAGTAAAATCATCGTCATCCTCGTCATCATCAAATAAATCATCCTCAAATTCATCTTCGTCATCTAAATCTTTCATTTTAAAGAAATCCAAAAAACTTCTTTTATTTGAATCCTTAGCCATAACTATTCATTCTCCTCACATAAAGTTTTTGTATTAAATATTATAATTGCGTTCTCCGAAAATGCCTGTTCCGACACGAACCATGGTGGCGCCCTCTTCGATAGCAACCATATAATCATTAGTCATACCCATTGAGAGTATACTCATATCAATATTATCAATGTTTTTTGATTTTATGTCAAGTAATAATTGGTGCATTTTTCTAAAATATTCCCTGTTTTCTTCGGGATTTTGCACAAACGGAGCTATAGTCATAAGACCTTGAACCTTAACATGCTTGAAATTCTTAATTTCATCGAGAATTTCATATATATTATTCTCATCAATTCCAAACTTGGTATCCTCATGTGCAATATTGACCTGTATCAGGATATTTGCAATTACTTTCTTTTTTTCTGCCTGCTTTTCAATCTCTTTGGCAAGATGAACCGAATCGACAGAATGAATCAGACAGGCTTTATCAACAATGTATTTTACCTTATTTGTCTGCAAATGTCCTATGAGATGCCAATTAACAGGCTTTGAGATGTTTTCATATTTATCACAAAGCTCCTGAACCTTATTTTCTCCAAACTCGGTCTCTCCGTAAGTCATAAGTTCTTCAATATCCGACAACGGCTTTGTTTTACTTACAGCAATAAGAGTAACCTCTTTTTCATCACGTCCGGCTATTTCGCAGGATTTTTTAATATTTTTCCTTACATTTTCGAGATTTTCCTTTAACATATAAAGCACCACCTTTGTCAGTATATTATCTGGTTCTCATAAACCTTTGAAGAATCAAGAATTATGTTATCATAAATGTTTAGTGATTCATCGCTTTTAACAAGAGCAAAATCATCAATTGTTTTAATTATCGTAACCATTTTAAACTCAGCTATACCACGATTGGCGGAATAAACGCCTTTTATGCTTATTCTCGGAATCATCGATACGGCAAGACTCTCGTTTGTATTGATATTAAGCAATACATCCGTTTCATCAAATACGAGAGGATCAACATAACAATACTCTTCATCAATCATATATATTGTCGGAGACACCTGTTTTATTGTAATTTCATTATCCTCTCCCATATACTGAACATTTATTTTTGTATTGGTGCTTTGATTTCCACCACCCGATAAATATGAAACAGGAATCTGGTAAACCTCCTTTTCCGTAAGAGAAGAAACAGGAACCTTAAGTCCCGAATCATCCTCTAATATTATTTCAACGGAGGCAAAACGTTCCGACATAAAATTAAGCATAAATTTATCAAGCATAATATTC
>CALGGL010000212.1 GCA_937915975.1 uncultured Lachnospiraceae bacterium
TAAGAGATTTGGTGCTTTTAAGGGTTCAATATTAACTATTAAAAGAATAATCAGGTGTAATCCATTTAACAGAAAAAGTGGTTATGATCCTGTACCTAAGGAGTTGAAATCAATGAAGAATTGCAACGGTATTTGATTAGTCGGTGTTAAGATCCATTGACCGGAGGGAGATTCACCTACCTTTCGATTAAATTACTTTTGAGTTAGTTGTAATGATCAAGCTTGTTTGCTTGAGTTGGTGGTACCGTCTGGTCAAGAGTGCTTATTTTTTGCCTGACGGTCCCATGATGAAATGATAAGCTATGAAGATGAGACCGCCGAAGATGATTGTGTCATTACTTAAAAATGTATTGATATGCAATGAGAGCTCCAACGGTCTCACCTCGTATAATAGAAATATAGATATTGTTGTCCAAAAAGGACTAATGATATAATAGCAAAAGATACCTGTGGATTAGTTTCAATCACCTATCGCTCGACGATTTAATGAAGATTCTAACCACAACTCTTTGCTTAAATGCTGATTAGTTAGATACCGCACGACGGTTTATGTAGCACGAGGTTGCATCGGCAAAGTAGTTTGTGGAGCGCGGTATCAATAACTTTTAAGGACTGATTTTTATGATTTTAGTTGGTATCGATGTTGCTAAGGATAAGCATGATTGCTTCATTCAAACCCTTGAGGGCAAAGTTCTTTTCAAGGCTTTCACCATCTCAAACAATCAAGAAGGATTCGATGAACTCTATTCCAAGATTCAATCCTGCAATGATGAGCAAATCCGAGTTGGTCTTGAGGCTACTGGTCATTATTCTTATAACATTTTGGGATTTTTACTCAACAAAGAACTTACAACTTTTGTTTTCAATCCTCTTCAAACCAAGAAGTTCAGAGAGTCTTTATCGCTTCGCAAAACCAAGACTGACAAAGTTGACGCAAAGACCATTTCTATGCTGCTTGCCAATCAATCCGATATTGACGCCTACTCTTTGAAATTGTTCAAGAATGAGGATTTGAAATCTCTTACTCGTTATCGTTTTAGGAAAGTTCAAGAGCAGTCTAAACTTAAATTATCTCTCTCTAGGCTTGTCACTATCCTCTTTCCTGAGCTTGAAAGTGCTGTCTCTACTATTCATTTGAACTCCATTTATTCAATGTTACTAAAATATCCTTCTGCTAAAGATATTGCAAAATCAACCTTTTCTAAACTTGCTAATCTTTTGGAGGTTACTTCAAAAGGTAAATTCGATCGCGAGAAAGCTAAGGAAATTCGTAACCTTGCAAGAAAATCTGTCGGCATATACATCCCTGCTAAGGCTATGGAACTTCGCCAAACTATCGAACTCATTCAAGTTTTGGATTCTAATATTGCTGAGATCGAAGTACAGATTCAAGAACTTATGCAGGATTCGCCTATAACTTCTATTCCTGGTGTCGGTTTTAAGATGGCGGCTGTAATTCATGCTGAAGTTGGTGATTTTGAGCGTTTCAGTTCTGCTGATAAAATTTTAGCTTTTGCTGGTCTATCGCCTTCTACTTATCAATCCGGTAAATTTGTCAGTCAACATGCGAAATTAGATAAACGTGGTTCAAAGTATTTGCGGCATACCTTATTTGAAGCTGCCAAACATGTTAGTCGATGGTCTCCCACTTTTGCTGCCTACTTGAAAAAGAAACGTTCTGAAGGTAAACACTATTATTCTGCTGTCTGCCATGTTGCTAAGAAATTAATCAGGGTTATTTTCCATCTTCAAAAAACTGGCGAAGAATTTCAAATTTGTGCTTGACTTTTTATAGTTAGTCTCCTTATTCAAACTTTTATCTACTCTTTCTCTTGACCTTATAATTGCGATTAAAAAATCGTAATTTTATTACTGTCATTTATCCTAATAGCGAATATCTTAAGTAAAACATATTGTATAGTTGTATTTTTAGGGAATTTTTTGATTATTTACTATAAAACAGAAGCCTTGCAAGAAATGCAAGGCCTTGTCATCAAAACATACAACTTTCTTTCGCAAAAGCTAAGATGGATTATGGTAAGTTGCCACCTTTATGAGCCTCCATGTCGACCGCATTCCATCACGGTCTCCATTTCAACAGCAAAACACATTTTTATGAGTGTGTAGCTCAAGAATCATCTTCCAATTCAATGATAACATATCTATAATTTAAGTCAAGTCTTAATTTATAAAAACCGAACTTAAGCTTTTTACTGATTTTGACTATTATCCAAATATTATTTAGGTTAATTAAAGGTTCCAGAATCTCTTATTTCAGTAACAAAAGATATACTTCCATCAATTACATGCGTATATAAATCATTCAATTCATCTTGCTGATATTTTATTATTCCGCCATCACCAAAATCCCTATAACTTACATTATAAGCTGTATAAGCATCAAGTATATATTTACTATATACTCCATTTTTATAACACCAATAATAATCAGAGTATCCGCTATTATAATTACATATAATAATCGGATAATTCTCATAATACTTTAATTCATCACTTGCATCTGTAGTAAAAATATAATAAGAACGTATATCTGTATTTCTTGATTGAATATTATATTTTTCATCATCAACCAGCTTCTCCAAACCAAGTGATACGCAATATATTTCTTCTAAAGCCTCATCATAATATTCCTGACACCATACAATTTCATCATATGCACCTTGAAAATCATAATTATAATATAATATTGCAGCCTCACATCCCGAATGCAAAACATCAATCAAATAATCAAAATCAGTTTCTCCGGTTTTTTCAAAAGAATCAACATATTCTAATTTTGAATACCATTCTGAAAGTGAAAAATATATCGGTTTAGAATTTATTATTACATCATTATAATATGAATCACCTTTTAAATATCCTCGTTTATAATATAACTTAACAACATTATCAAAATTACTTACAAGCTCATAGTTAATATCATATTTATCCTTGTTATTTCCTAATAACATTTCACAATAATTAAAATCAACTCCTATTTGCCAAAACAATTCATAATCTTCGTCACCTTCCTCTCCAACATTAAGACCATTATCTGTCATTTCAATCCATTTTTTATATTCTGTATATCCCTTATTATAATAATAGTTTACTAGAATTCTTCTTCCAACCGTC
>CALGGL010000213.1 GCA_937915975.1 uncultured Lachnospiraceae bacterium
TATCAATCCGGTTATAGTAAAATGTAATCTTATACAGCGCTTCCTCAATAGAACAGGAAACGTCAAAATAAGAAATTGCCTTTTTCTCAAATTGTTTTTGAGCCGATACACCTATCTTTTTACATACGACGGCACGGCAGTCAAACAAGGAAGAAATCTTAAAGGAAACCTCTCCGTTTCCTCCGCAGCCGCCTCCGCCGCCACAGCCGGCTCCCGAGCCGCAGCCGGCACCTGCCTCACAGCTCTCCGGTTTTAAATCACAGCCGGCACCTGATTCACAGCCTACCTGAACTGACTCTGAGGTTTTTGCTGAAGCTTTACTATCAGCATCAGAAATATCTTCCACATCACGTTCTTCAATTTTCTTATAGGTCTTACCATCGGCTTCATAGATTATAAATCTCTTTGCCTGACCGAAGGTTTCATCGACATTTATTTCATCCGATGTTGCAACCGCTATTTTATAACTCATATCTATCTCCCGACTTACTAAAAGAAAAGCCACCAGCCGGTCACTTACAAATATAAAAGTCTGCAAATAACCGGCATAGTTAACCTTAATTTAATCTCTAATCCGCTGCTTAATATAAAATCTTAATTAAATCTCTGAACCGCAACCGAATATATATCCTCGATAAGTCTGATTCCGCCTGTATATCCTACATAGAAATCATCCAGAACAACTTTATCCTGTACCGGCCATGAAATATTGAGATAATGTCCGGCTAATTCTCCGGTTACCTCTTTTTCATAGTAGCTTCCGAGTATAAGAGGATATCCGTGATAATCATGTTCTCTTATCTCATTATGTATCTTGTAACCGTCGGTTTCAAAGCTAACCTCAGCCTTGATACCGTAGTTTAGGTTTTCAAACTCTTCCTTTATCTTATCCCTGTACTGCTTAGGCGTATCATCCACTACGAACTGCTTTGCAGGGAAAAGTCCGAGATCATTTACCAAAAACTTGGTTATGCCGAGTGCATACTGCGCATCCGCAACAACAGAAAACTGCTTTGCCATAACTCTGGTCTCAAGGAACAAATCCGCATATCTTTCTATAAGATAATAATAGTAATTCTCATGCTCGTTTATTACCGCTTCAACCTTATCCTTATCAACACCCGCAAACTCTCCTACCGTTCTTAGGAACTTACTTGTTTCAAAGGCACCGATCGGAAGTGTCGGATAGTGAAGATATGGTATTCCAAGCTTTCTTTCCATCTTTTTTACATTGGTAAGAGAAACCCATGGTGATACCAAAAGATTAAACTCGGCTTTAGGTATTTTTCTTATATTATCAATACCGTTTTTATATCCGAATATCGTATTTGGAGTTAATCCTATCTCGGCTATAAGCTTTTCAAGCTCCTTAATATTGCCAAGCCAGAATAAATCCTGATAAGGAACATCTGCCCAGATATTTACGAGCCCTTTTTCCTTTTCCTCTGATTTTTCAAGGAACTGGTCTATGATAGCATCTATAACCTGCTCGTGACCTTTGTAGTTATTGCCCTTAAATCCTGCTGTGGATGCATAAACTACAGGCTTACCTTCTTCCTGATAACGGCTTACAACCTCACCGGTATCATCTCCCACTATCTCGGGTATACATCCGGTAAGAACCACAAATAAATCCGCATCTATTACCTTAAGAGCATTTTCGATTGTTGTATCAAGCTTCTTTACACCGCCAAACACAACATCCTTTTCGTTTATACTCGTACAAGGGAAAATGTTTGGTGAAAAATATCCTGAGCTTCCTATGGAATCGGAAAGCTTTTGAGCACAGCCGGGACCTGAGTGAAGTATAGGTATCGCTCTGTCAATGGCCTGAACTGTCTGCATCGCACCGAGTGCACATTTATATCTTTGTTTATCCAATAGCTTTGCCATTATTTACCGGCCTCCTCTAAGAATTTATCTACATTTTGCTGATACCACCAGTCTGTATACGGAAGCTTAACTCTCCTTGCGAGATTCTTCTCAAAGCTTCTGTTATTTATGCTGTCCAGTATAGACTGTGCAAACTCTAATGTATGCTTGTATCCGAAAATCATATATTCATCCGCAACATAAACTGCAGGTGTACCGTTTTTAATTGCCCAAACGGTTGAACCCGGATGTCTTGAAAGGTACAAATCAGGCTGATATTTTTTGAGGATATTCATAACCTCATAGTTTTGCTGGTCAGCTACACTTGCCTCAAAGTCCACATCATTTTCAAGAAGGTATTTCATGGAAGGCGGAACATCACCGTTTTCATACTTCTTGTCATAATGCCATGCAAGCGCCCATACAACCTCTACTCCAAGCTCATTTAATACTCTTGATACCTCAAAGGTATAACCGGGACCCATACCTAAAACTGCCCTTAAGCCCTTAAGCTTTTCCTTTATGGCATCTATCTGAGGAATGTATATTTCCCTTTGCTTTGCTATGTAATTTTCAACCTTTTCCGAGCGTCCCGTAACCCTTCCTATCTCTCTTAACCAGGTCTCAAAGCCTGCCACTCCGAGAGGGTTGATGGTTCTTATGTATGGGACTCCGTATTTTTCCTCAAGACCGTTTCCGAGATAATTACCAAGTGTACCGCAGATACAGGTCGTTGCAAGAGACTCTGATATATGGCTCAACTCCTCGACTGTAGAGTTACAGTATAAAAATATCGGTTCCAAATCAAACTCCTTGAACATCTCTATAATCTCAGGTCTTGCACTCTCATAAAAGTTCTTGAAATTAATCGTATTTCTCTTTTCCTTCGGAGGCTTAACTATCGAGCTAAGCACCGCATGATCGGATATATCAAAGCCTGTTGCCCAGATACGCGACTTAAAGCCTTCGCAATGAACCGCAACTATAGGCACATCAATCTCAGCCTTTACATCATCAACCACACTGTCTATATCCTCACCGATTATTCCCGTGGCACAGGAGCTTGTTACAAATATTGCCTTTGGAGAATATCTTTTATTTACCTCGATGATAATATCCCTTAACGCCTCTGCCGAACCGAATATAGTATCATTCTCATTCATATCGGTTCCGACATATACGGTATTGTTGGTTACTCCACGCTTCTTTGCCATAACCTTATCCAAATAATAAGAACCTGCACTTGCAACCGAGCAGCCTGCCGGTCCGTGATGGATAATCGCTATATCACGTATAGCTGAAAGCTGTCCCAAAGCACAGCTTGAAAGACAGGTACTTGACTGTGAAAAGCATCTTGAACAACCCTTAAGGGTTCCACACTGACTTTTTTCGGCAAGATCGGAAAGACTTCCTATATATCCTGTTATGGAACCGATTCTGTTTTCTCTTGTAGCTACATTGGAGCTATCTAAATTAAGCGCCATTATAAAGCCTCCTATTCGACATTAAAAAGATTTGTTGTAAGATATCTGAGTCCTGTATCAGGTAATATAGCAACTATGGTCTTACCCTTATTTTCCGGTCTTTTAGCAACCTGTGTTGCTGCATATATAGCTGCTCCCGAGGAAGTACCTATAAGGATTCCGTCTGACTTTGCTACCTCTCTGGCTGCCTGATAAGCCTCAAAGGTTTCTACCTCAAACTTTTCATCATATATATTGACATCCATGGTCTTAGGAATTCTCTCACTTGGTATTCCGTCAAAAGGATGAACTCCTGTTATGTCCTCCGGATTCGGATCTGCTTCACTTGGAAGTGACTTTGGTCCCGGCTGGATTGCAACCACCTTTATATCAGGGTTTTTAGCCTTAAGATACTTTCCTGTTCCGGAAACCGTACCGCCTGTTCCGACATTTGCTACAAGGATATCTACCTTACCCTCTGTATCCTCCCATATCTCAGGTCCTGTGGTTGCCTCATGAGCTCCCGGATTTGCAGGATTGGTAAGCTGGTCTGTGAAAAATACATCAGTTTCCTCTGCAAGAATAACCTCCTTAAGCTTCTTTACAGCTGCAACAAAGTCTCCGCCTGTACTTTCGAGAGTCTCCATAACAACAGGGTTCTCGCTAAGCTTTATTACCTCTGCGCCAAATGCCTTAAGCACCTGAAATCTTTCCTTACTTACATTATCCTGTATATAAACACGGAATTTATATCCCTTGGCTGCGGCAATCGCTGCAAGACCTATTCCGGTATTTCCGCTGGTAGCCTCAATTATTGTATATCCCGGCTTTAACTTTCCGCTCTTTTCAGCCTCCTCTATCATCGAAAGTGCAATTCTGTCCTTTACACTCTGATTAGGATTGTAGTACTCAAGCTTTACCAAAAGCTTAGCCTCTAAGCCATGCTCCTTTTCATAATTAACAACCTCCAAAAGAGGTGTTCTTCCAACAAGCTCCGTAATTGATTCATAAACCTTTGCCATTTTCTTATTCTCCTTCTCCTTATCACTTTAAATTTTTATATCTGATAATCATCTTCCATGAGTCCGAACTCAAAAAGAATCTCCTCGAGTCTTTCCTGTGTCATAGGTGTAGGAATTGCAAAATTCTCATTGTTGATTACCGCCTCCGCAAGATTTCTGTATTCCTGTGCCTGAGCTGAATCAGGCTTATATTCTATAACCGTTTTCTTATTTATCTCAGCTCTTTGAACTATATTGTCTCTCGGTACGAAATATAAAAGCTGGGTTCCGAGCTCCTTGGCAAATGCACGAAGGAGGTCAAGCTCTCTGTCTACATTACGACTGTTACATATAATTCCGCCAAGTCTTACACCGCCGGTTCTTGCATATCTTTTTATACCCTTAGCGATATTATTGGCTGCATAAAGTGCCATCATCTCTCCGCTGGCAACTATGTATATTTCCTTTGCCTTACCCTCTCTTATAGGCATTGCAAAACCACCGCAGACAACGTCGCCGAGAACGTCATAAAATACATAATCCAAATCATCTGTATAAGCACCGAGGTTTTCAAGCATATTTATCGAAGTAATAATTCCACGACCTGCACAGCCTACACCCGGTTCAGGACCGCCTGACTCAACACATTTTGTTCCGCCATATCCCTCTCTCATAATTCTGTCAAGCTCGATATCCTCGCCCTCATCACGTATGGTATCAAGTACAGTCTTTTGAGCAAGTCCTCCAAGCAAAAGTCTTGTTGAATCCGCCTTAGGATCACAGCCTACAACCATAACCTTTTTGCCGTGCTCGCAAAGTCCCGCAGTAAGATTTTGAGTTGTTGTTGACTTTCCTATTCCACCTTTTCCGTATATTGCTATCTGCCTTATTTCTCCCATTTTTTTATGTCCTTTCTGTCTTTTATTTTAATTTTTTAAAATTATTTTTATTCAAACAGCTTTTGAATTTCATCATATGAAATAATCTTATTTAATGCATTCTCTATGATATCCGGTATCTCCATCGCCGTTATACCGTTTGATTCAAGTATATTTACTGCCCTCGGACCTATCCGGCTGACCAGTACATATGCGCAATCCTTCAGGCTTTGCGCATTTTCAATAAGCCTTCCTTCATCATGATCGCCGCCCTCACATACCGGCTTAAGAGCTCTTCTTTCTATGTACTCAAAGCTTCTGTCTTCTAAAATCCCATATATAAGAAATGTATCCGCTTTTCCGAAATGCGTATTAACAACTATTTCGTCTGAAGAAGCAACTGCTACAAGATATTTATATTTATCCATGTGAAAATGTTTCCTTTACAGCTATTCTTCTTTGATATATCCGGTCACCGAATTCGGACTTTCCGGGTACTCCCACCGCATCGGCACGACAGTGCTGACAGTGTCTGAATACATCTATATATTGGGATGCTTTTGTTCTCGCTTCATCAATCTCCCTGCAAACAGGAGCTCTTTCATTTTTAAGCTCTGCCTGAGGTATAAGAGGAATAATGTTATAAATACTTGCACCTGCCTCGGCTACCGTTCTCGCTATCTCTTCTATATGGTCGCCGTTTATATCCGGAACAAGTACTGTATTAATCTTTATGGTCATTCCCGCATCCGCCAGCTTTTTAATTCCTTTAAGCTGGTTTTCAATCAGTATCTTCGCTCCCTCTGCACCTTCTATCACCTTGCCGTGATATATGATGTATTTATTGAGCTTTGCTTCTATCTCGGGATCAACCGCATTTACGGTTACCGTAAGGGAATCTATACCAACCTCAAGTATGTCATCTGCCCTCTCATATAATAAAAGTCCGTTTGTGCTCATACACTTTATAAGATTGGGGAATTCTTCCTTAATAAGCTTAAAGGTTTCAAGGGCGTTGTCTGTCGCAAGAGTATCTCCCGGTCCGGCTATACCGGCAACCGTAATCTCCGGACAAAGGGAAAGCGCCTTCTTTAAAATGTCCAGACTTTCCTTTGGCTTAAGCACCTTAGAGGTAACCCCGGGACGCTCTTCCACGTCATTTATCTGTCTGTCACAAAAGGTACAGGCTATATTACACCCCGGACTCACCGGTAGATGAATTCTTCCAACATTATTCTTATGTCCTCCAAAACAAGGATGCGAATTTTGTAAATCCTTGTAGGTATTGCTCATATAACCTCACCTGCTTTCTTTTTATAAACGGCACCAGACGGATTCGAACCGCCAACTTCAGCTTTGCAAGCCTATGCCCTACCAGCGGCCATGGCGCCTTAATATTTTAAAGGAAATGCCAGAGGCTTTAACCTCTGGCATCCTGTTTTATGAATACTTAGTTTGGTTACTCTTAGTTGTTGTTAAAAAGTGGTGTTGATAAGTAACGGTCACCTGAGTCAGGAAGCAATGCAACTATGGTTTTTCCGGCATTTTCAGGTCTTGCTGCAAGTATAGCAGCAGCCTTTAAGGCAGCACCTGAGGAGATACCCACAAGGATACCCTCACTTACCGCAAATGCCTTACCCTCTGCAAACGCGTCTTCATTTTCAATTGTAATAATCTCATCATACACCTTGGTATTAAGTACATCCGGCACAAATCCTGCACCAATACCCTGAATCTTATGTGCACCAGGTGTACCTGTTGAAAGTACAGGGCTTCCTGCAGGCTCAACAGCAACAACCTTAACATCAGGATTCTGCTCCTTAAGATACTCACCTACACCTGTGATTGTTCCACCGGTACCTACACCTGCTACAAAGATATCTACCTTTCCGTCAGTCTGCTCCCAGATTTCAGGACCTGTTGTAGCCTTATGAATTGCAGGGTTAGCAGGATTTACAAACTGTCCAAGGATGATAGCTCCCGGAGTGCTTTCCTTTAACTCCTCAGCCTTAGCTATGGCACCCTTCATACCCTTAGCACCCTCAGTGAGTACTAACTCGGCACCGTAAGCCTTAAGCAGGTTTCTTCTCTCAACACTCATGGTGTCAGGAAGAGTAAGAACCGCCTTGTAGCCCTTGGCAGCTGCAACTGCTGCTAAACCTATACCTGTGTTTCCGCTGGTAGGCTCGATAATGGTAGCCCCCGGCTTAAGCTCTCCGCTTTTTTCTGCTTCTTCTATCATAGCCAATGCAATTCTATCCTTAACCGAACCTGCCGGATTAAGATACTCCAGCTTTGCTAAAATAGTTGCATTGGTTATTCCCTGTTTCTTAGAATATCCGTTTAACTTAAGTATAGGAGTTCCTCCTATTAACTCTAATGCGCTTTCTTTAATCTGACTCATAAAACATATCCCCTTTCATATTCAAAAAATTGTTTTTTATTTATTTCCTACTTTATCAGTAGGATTACTATGTATTTATTCTATTCCTATTATATTCATTTGTCAATATCTATATGACGTTTTGGTTATCGTATATTTTTTTAGCCTGTTATAACCTTAAGCTATAACCAGTCTTATCCTGTCAAGAGCATCCTTTAATACGCTTCTCGGACATGCCACATTTATCCTCTGATAACCCTCTCCTGTCTTACCGAATATCCTGCCCGAATCAAGCCAAAGCTTTGCTTCATGTATAATTCTTCTGTCAACCTCAGCCGCTTCAAGTCCGGTTCCCGAAAAGTCAAGCCATACCAGATAAGTTCCCTCGTGCTTTACCATCCTCACACCCTTCAGGTACTTCTCGGTATATTCTCGTGTGAATTCTATATTATCCCATATATATTCCTTAACCCTTTCATACCACTCATCGCCGTAAAGGTAAGCTGCTTCTCCTGCCACAAGCCCCATTATGTTACATTGACTGTAACCTGCCGCATCAACCTCATGCCTGAATGAATGCTTTAATTCCCTGTTGGATATAAATATATTTGATATCTGACTTCCTGCAAGGTTGAAGGTCTTACTCGGCGAGGTACAGGTAATGGTTATATCAGCAAATTCCTTTTTTATATTTGCAAATACAACATGCCTCGTACCGTTAAAGGTAAAGTCCTGATGTATCTCATCACTTACAACCTTAACACCATGTCTTACACATATATCACCGAGAGTCGTAAGCTCCTCCTTTGTCCAGACTCTCGCACCCGGATTATGCGGATTACAAAGCAAAAAAAGCTTAATATGTTCATTTTCTATCTTGCTTTCAAAATCCTCGAAGTTAATATGATATCCTCCGTCCTCGCCCATAACCAGCTCATTGCTCACTATCCGTCTGTTGTTGTCTGCTATCACCTCGAAAAAGGGATAATAAACAGGTGACTGTATCAGTACTCCGTCACCTTCATCGGTATATGCTTTTACCGCCATGGCAAGAGCAAATACGATTCCGGGAGTCTTAATAAGCCACCTTTCATCCACATCCCAATTATGATGCTTTTTCATCCAGCCCCTTACTGCTTCAAAGTAAGGAGTCTGGACCTCGCTGTATCCGAATATGCCATGTTCAACCTGTTCCTTAAGTGCATCAATTATATAGCTTGAAGTCTTAAAATCCATATCCGCCACCCAAAGCGGAAGTACATCCTCCGGCATATGCCGCCTTACAGCAAAGTCGTATTTTAAGCATTTTGTATTTCTTCTCTCAATAACAGTGTCAAAATCAAGGTTTCTTTCAGACATAAAGCTCCTCCTGTACCTCACTGAAGACTCTTTCAAGCTCATAGATTAAGTCTTCTATATTTTCAATTCCTACCGAAAGCCTTAAGGTTGACTCCGTTATACCGTTTCTTTCCCTTATCTCCTTAGGTACATCAGCATGAGTCTGGGTTGTAGGATAGGTAATAAGTGTCTCCACACCGCCCAAGCTTTCGGCATATTTAATCATTCTAACCTTTTCCAGTATGGCAAGCGCAAATTCCCTGCTTTCCACCTGAAAGGTAATCATGGCACCAAAGCCCCTGCTTTGCTTTTTCATTATCTCATAACCCGGATGGTCTAAAAGCCCCGGATATATAACTTTGGTAACCTTCTTTTGCTTAAGCAGCCATTCGGCTAAAGCATTGGCATTTTTCTCAGCACGTTCCATACGTATTCCAAGAGTTTTAATACCTCTTAGGATAAGCCATGCATCAAAAGGTGCTATACCACACCCTATGGTCTTTAACAAAAACTTAAATCTCTCGCCGAGCTCCTCATCCTTGGTAACGATAAAGCCTGCCAGCGTATCATTGTGTCCGCCGAGATATTTCGTACCACTGTGTAAAACGATATCCGCACCGAGATCGAGTGGATTTTGAAGATACGGAGTTAAAAATGTATTATCCACTACAAGCAGCGCTCCATGTGCCTTCGCAATTTTTGCAGTTTTTTCTATATCGGTGACATTCATCATCGGATTGGTTGGAGTTTCTATATAAATTGCTTTGGTATGCTCATTTACATAGCTTTCAATATCATCCTTATAACAATCTATCCTTGTTATACTGATTCCGTTTTTGACGGAAATGTTATCGAAAAGTCTTATACTTCCGCCATAAAGATCCGAGTCAATAATGATATGATCCCCGGGTTTAAAGAGCTCCATAAAAAGAGCTATAGCCGCCATGCCTGATGAAAGCGCAACCGCATCGGTTCCGTTTTCCAACGCTGCAACCACCTTCTCAAGATGATTTTTAGTCGGATTCTGAAGCCTGCTATAGTCATATCCGGTGCTTCTACCCACACCCGGATGAGCATAAGTTGCTGTCTGATATATAGGAAAGCTTATCGCTCCGTAATTTTCAAATAAGCCCTCGTCTTCCTCCAAGTGAAGACACTTAGTATCTATGCTCCTACCCATTTTTACCTCCTGAACAAATCATTATTAACTCACTGTAATTATTTTACTTTTCCAACATATTTTTGTCGGATACACTATTCCATAACTCTATCCTTATACCTGGATAATTCCTCGATATACATCTTACCGATCTCACTTATGGTTGCATTTTTTCTTGTTACATATCCTATCCTCATCTTCTCATCCGACTTAAGCTTAACCGCACAGTAATTTTCGCCGTTTAACTCCTCGCAGATGATACCCGAACATAGCGTATAACCGTTTAAACCTACCATAAGATTGAGCATCGTCGCCCTGTCGTTGGCACGGATAAGTCTCTTATACTTATATGTACTGAGAACCTCCTCCGCATAATAAAAGGAATTATGCTCTCCCTGCTGAAATGCCAAACAAGGATAATCCTCCAAATCCTCAAGAGTAATCAATTTCTTTTTGGAGAGAGGATTAGACTTGCTCATGTAAACACATACACTGCACTCAAACAAATCATGAAATTCGAGTCCATATTCATCAAAGAGTCTCATAAGAATTGCCTGATTAAAGTCATTGAGATAGAGCACACCGATTTCACTCTTGTAATTTCTTACATTTTCAAGTATCTCATGTGTCTTGGTTTCATTTACTTCAAACTCATACTCATCAAGGCCGAACTGCTCAACCAGCTTCAAAAATGTTTCCACCGCAAATGTGTAGTGCTGCATGGACACACTGAATTTCTTTTTCACATCCGACTTTGAAATATACTTGGAATCCAAAAGCTCATACTGTTCAACAACCTGTCTTGCATAACCGATAAATTCAAGTCCTTCGGGTGTCACCTTGATGCCCGCCTTAGATCTTATAAAAAGCTCAATCCCAATCTCTTCCTCAAGAGAATGTATCGCCGCCGATAAACTCGGCTGTGATATAAAAAGCTTCTTTGCCGCATCATTCAATGAATTTTCTCCCGCAACGGTTATTGCATACTTTAATTGTACCAATGTCATGATTTTTACCTCATTTCTTCTTGAATTAAAACGGTATCCATCGGACAACTCTATGATAATATGTAACGTATTTTCTTTGCTTAATATATCATAGAAAAGAATCCTTGAATAATTCGTTTTTTCTTTCACATATTATAGCCTAAACCTATAACACATAACTTCATTATAGTTTTATCTTATACCCATTGCAACAAAAAAATGAGCCAACCTCCGCTTTCTCGCAGAATGACAGGCATAAAAACTCCTGACACATGTAATGTGATTTACTTTTTCAAATGACATATAAGGAAATCCGGTGGTATTTAAAACTAACCAACAATTTGTGAAATCAGAGCACTCGTTCTTTTTTGATTTTGCACAAAACCAACAAACTCGCTTCGCTCAAACATATTGGTTTTTAACGTGCAAAATCAATTCAAGTACTCGTTGCTGATTTATCACAAATCGGGTCAAATGTTTTAAACACCACCTGATTTTCTTTATATGTCAAACTAAATTTATTAAAACATTACATATGTCAGGAGTTTCATACCTGTAGCTTGAAACCGCGCTATACAGCGCGATTTCAAGCTTTGGGTACATAAATAATACTTGAACGAATCTGCATAATCGATAAAGTTAAATTCAGGAACATAAATGAAAAGGCTGATACAACAACAGTTATCCCGATTTGTGTAAAATCAAAAGCGAGAATCTGTATAGATTCGCTCAGAAAACGATGTGTCTGAGCAAAGCGAGTTCATCGTTTTCGTGCGAAGATAAAGGATTTGAGCTTATTGATTTCACAAATTGCTGGATAGTTGTGTATCAGCCTTTTTCATATATGTTCCTGTTTAAAAAGTTGTGAAGATTCGTTCAAGTATTGTTTATGCACCCACTATTCTGCGAGAATGCGCAGTTTAGAATACAGGAACTACCTGTCCGTCGTAAGTGTTGTTTATGTAGTCACGAACCTCATCAGAGTTAAGGGCTTTGATTAATGCCTTAGTTTCCTCTGAGTTTTCGTTGCCTTCCTTTACAACGAGTACGTTCTTGTAGGTATCTGCTGCAAGTGAGTCAGCTGCCTCATATGCAAGTGCATCAGCTGAACTTAAACCTGCTTCAAGTGCGTAGTTACCGTTTACTGCGATTATATCTACATCATCAATTGAACGTGCAACCTGAGCTGCTTCAACCTCTTTAATTTCAAGATTAAGAGGATTTTCCTCTATATCAAGAACAGTTGCTGTAAGACCTACATCTGCTTTAAGCTTGATTAAGCCCTGAGCTTCAAGTAAGAGTAATGCTCTTGCTTCATTTGTGGTATCATTAGGAACTGCAACGGTTGCACCATCCTTTAAATCGTCTAAGCTCTTAGTCTTACCGCCGTAAATTGCAAACGGCTCGAAATGAATGCTTGCCACTGCTACAAGATGAGTTCCGTTTTCTGCATTGAAGTCATCAAGGTATGGAGTATGCTGGAAGAAGTTTGCGTAAAGCTCACCGTCCTCAACAGCTGTGTTCGGAAGTACATAGTCGTTATATTCAACTATCTCAAGCTTGTATCCTTCCTTCTCAAGATCATCCTTAACCACCTCAAGTATCTCTGCGTGCGGTGTCGGAGTTGCACCGATTTTAATTACCTTTTCTTCCTTCTTCTTGCCACATCCGGTTGTTAAACCTGCTACAAGTGTAAGTGCTGTTACTAATGCTAAAATCTTTCTCTTCATAATAATTTCCTTCTTTCTTTTTAATTATTTGTTCTCTTATCTATTTTATTTGCGGTAAACATTCCGACTGTCTGAAATATCTGTACAATGACAATCAAAAGTGCAACCGTGATAAGCATTACATCTGTTTTATATCTGTAGTATCCGTAGTTTATGGCTATTGCTCCGAGACCGCCGCCGCCTACAAAGCCTGCCATAGCCGAATATCCGAGTATAGTGGATATGGCTATCGTAAAGCCTACCGTAAGTGAAGGCTTTGCTTCGGGAAGCAATACCCTTGTTATTATCTGTATGGGGGAGGCCCCCATAGCCTTTGCTGCTTCTATGACACCCGGGCTCACCTCTTTAAGTGAGGACTCAACCATTCTTGCCACAAACGGTGCAGCCGCTGCAACAAGCGGTACAATGGTCGCCGTGGAACCGATTGTGGTTCCCACAATTGCCCTTGTTACGGGGAGCATAGCTACCAGAAGTATAAGGAACGGAACCGACCTTATCATATTTATGATTATTCCGAATATGAAATTAACCGGCTTATTTTTAAGGATTCCGCCTGTGTCGGTAACAAACACGATAATTCCAAGCGGTATTCCGATTACATAAGCTATAATTGTGGAAACAATCGTCATATAAAGGCTTTCGATTAAACCGTCCTTTAATAATGTTATCAATGTATCAATCGGAAGTGACATCGGCTTTTCCTCCTTCCTCATAATGTATCTGTCTTTTATCCAAAAATGCTTTTATCTTATTAACCGCCTCCTCATCTGCCGGAAGCTCGATAAGCATTTGACCGTATGCCTTGCCGCCTATATCCTCCGTATTGGCACCCAGAATATTTACATATGCTCCGGATTCCAAGGTTAATTCCGAAATAATCGGCTCCGAAGAGGATTGACCGTCAAAGGCAAGTCTTAAAATATCAGAACGTTTTCCGTTTTCTACCCTGTCTCTTTCAGGAAGAATGAGCTTTCTTGCGGTTTCGGACTTCGGATTAAGGAATATATCCTTAACCGTTCCCTCTTCCTTTATATAACCCTCGCTCATAACGGCTACTCTGTCACATATCTGCTCAACCACCCTCATCTCGTGGGTAATTACAACTATGGTGACCTTAAGCTCCTCATTTATCTTCTTTAAAAGAGCAAGTATTGACCTTGTGGTTATCGGGTCCAATGCACTGGTTGCCTCATCACAAAGCAAAACCTCCGGATTGGTTGCCAACGCTCTTGCTATGGCGACTCTTTGCTTCTGGCCTCCGGAAAGCTGTTCCGGATATGCCTTTGCCTTATCACTTAAATCTACCAGTTCCAAAAGTTCCTTTGCTCTTTCCAAAGCCTTCTTTTTTGGAACACCCGATATAATAAGCGGAAATGTTATATTATCTATACAGGTTTTCTGTGCCAAAAGATTAAACTGTTGAAATATCATTCCAATCTTTCTTCTCTCCTGCCTAAGCTCTTTGGCACTCGCTGCGGTAAGCTCCTTGTCATTTAAGAAAACCTTACCGGAAGTCGGAAGCTCAAGCAGGTTAATACATCGAACCAATGTCGATTTGCCTGCACCCGAAAAACCGATTATACCAAATATCTCACCTGTTTTTATTTCAAGGCTTACATCATTTACGGCATCTATTTTCTTTTTTCCGCGTGTTTCAAATTCTTTACTTACGTGTTCAAGCTTTATCATCCTTATCACTTCCCCTCTGAATGATTGAAAGTATAGCACGGAGGTATGAATTTGAAAAATACGTAAAAATAATAACAGGTTATAGGAAACGGCTATAACAGATAAGAAAATCAGGTGGATGTTACAACATCCACCTGATTTCCTTTATCAATCATATTTACGTGACAAGGCTCGCGCCACTAACACTCTGCCTGCCCCTGACATATTACATAGTCCAACCCTGTGATACAAGCTGCTGCTTGGTCATATGACTGTATATTCCGTCCTTTTCCATAAGTTCGGCAGGTGTGCCTTCCTCTGCAACCACACCGTCCTTTAAGACAACTATATGATCGGCATTTGCTATGGTTCTCATACGATGTGCTATGATAAGCACGGTTTTATCCTTCACAAGCTTTGACAATGCCTCCTGAATTGCGGTTTCATTTTCCGCATCTAAAGATGCGGTTGCTTCATCAAGAAGTATAATCGGTGCATCCTTAAGAAATGCTCTTGCTATGGATATACGCTGTCTTTCACCGCCCGAAAGCTCGCTTCCGTTTTCTCCTATGTAGGTGTTATATTTTTCAGGCAGTAGATTTACGAACTCCTCACAGTTTGCCATCTTCGCCGCCGCTATAACCTCCTCGTCGGTAGCATCCTTTTTACCTATCCTTATATTTTCCATAACCGTATTGTTAAAAAGGGTTACATCCTGAAAAACTATCGAGTAGTTTGACAAAAGGGTTTCCGGATCTACGGTTTTTATATCCACACCGCCAAGCTTTATGCTGCCCTCAGTCACATCCCAGAATCTTGCGGCAAGTCTTGAAATGGTGGTCTTGCCTCCTCCCGACGGTCCGATTAGGGCAGTAACCTCTCCCTGCTTTGCGACAAAGCTTACATCCTTTAACACATCCGTATCATCGGAATAGGAAAAGCCCACGTGGTTAAACTCTATGTCACAGCCCTTATTATTCATCTCGGTGGTACCGGTCTGTATCTCATGAGAAAGCACCTCGTCGAGTCTCTCGGTCTGAATACCTATCGATATGATTGCCGCAAAATTTTTCCTGAATCAACCGTGCTCCTTCCTGTAACTCTTCAAGCGGCGTCGTTAATAAAAAATTTAAATCGTCGTCGGGATTAAGCCGCTCACCATTGATAATTTTTTTTGCAATGTTTAATGCCGTCTCCAAAATTATCACTCTCCTAGAATATTTTTTATTTTTACTCCGAGCAATGCCGCCGCCGTTGCTTTTAAAATATCGCCTGGTATGAACGGCAAAACTGCCATTGTTAACGCTTGCCACAAGTTTACGTCGAGCAATAAAATCATCGACACCAATCCGCCCGCGTAGGTTATCGGCATTGCGATTAAAATATTTGCCGCCGTGTATCGTTTAAAGTTTACCGCCGCACCTTTAGCCAAACTCATTAATGGATA
>CALGGL010000214.1 GCA_937915975.1 uncultured Lachnospiraceae bacterium
AGGGTGAGCCTGATGCATCAAGCTTTCCTTCGGGAGGTCTTAGAGCAACCTTTGAGGCAAGAGGATATACAGCATGGGATCCTACATCACCGGCATTTGTAAAGGACGGAACACTTTATATACCGACAGCGTTTTGTTCATATAGCGGAGAGGCACTTGATAAGAAGACACCGCTTCTTCGTTCTATGGAGGCTCTTAATAAAGAGGCAACAAAGATGCTTCATTTACTTGGAAGAACCGATGTAACCAATGTATCAACAACGGTTGGACCTGAGCAGGAGTACTTCCTTGTTGATAAGGAATTATATAAGCAAAGAAAGGATTTAATCTTCACAGGAAGAACCTTACTCGGAGCTATGCCTCCTAAAGGTCAGGAGATGGAGGATCATTATTTCGGAGCACTTAAGCCGAGAGTATCTGCTTTCATGCATGACCTTGATGAAGAGCTTTGGAAACTTGGAATACCTGCTAAGACAAAGCATAATGAGGTTGCACCGGGACAGCACGAGTTGGCACCTGTATTTGATACAACCAATGTAGCTGTAGATCACAATCAGCTTACCATGGAGGTTATGAAGAAGGTTGCAGATAAGCATGGTCTCGCGTGTCTCTTACATGAGAAGCCGTTTGATGGTATCAATGGTTCGGGTAAGCATAACAACTGGTCGATGTCAACCAATACAGGATTAAATCTTCTTGAACCTGGTAAGACACCTGCGGATAACATTTCATTTTTGGTATTTTTGATGGCAGTTATTAAGGCGGTTGATGATTATGCAGACCTTATGAGAATTTCCGTAGCAAGCGCGGGAAATGACCACAGACTTGGTGCAAATGAAGCACCTCCTGCAATTGTATCCATCTTCCTTGGTGAAGAATTAAATGCAATTATTGAGGCGATTGAAAAGGATGAGCTCTTTAACCAGCAGGATAGAGTAAGAATGGAAACAGGTGCAACTGTTTTACCACATTTCTTTAAGGATACTACTGATAGAAACAGAACCTCACCGTTTGCCTTTACGGGCAATAAATTTGAGTTCCGTATGCTTGGCTCTGAGGTTTCGGTAGCAGGACCGAATATCGTTTTAAATACAGCAGTTGCAGAGGCCTTAAGTCAATTTTATGAAGAACTTAAGGATGCCAATACGGATGATATGAAGGATGCCGTTCACCAGCTTGTTAAGAGAGCCATTGCTAAGCATAAGAAGGTTATATTTAACGGAAACGGTTATACTGATGAATGGGTTGAGGAGGCAGAAAGAAGAGGCCTTTACAACCTTAAGTCAACACCTGAAGCACTTCCACATTTCATTGATGATAAGAATATAGAACTTTTCACTAAACACGGTGTATTTACAGAGACAGAGATTAGGTCAAGATATGAAATCTTCGTAGAAAACTACTGCAAGATAATTCATATAGAGGCAAAGACCTTACAAAGCATGCTAAATCATGATGTGCTTCCTGCAATTTACTCTTACGAGGATGAGTTAAGCAACACAATTCAGTTTAAGCGTGATGCAGCCGGTATCGAGAGCAAGGCAGGCAAGACAGAGCTTGCATTTATGTCAGAGGCTTATGATAAGATTTACGAGCTGCTTGGCAAGCTTAAGGATGATACGACATCGGCTGAAGCATTGACCGAAGAAGACGTATACAAGGCATCGTTTTATTATCATGATGTTATACTTGCCGAGATGGATGAGATTCGTAAGATCGCAGATGAGGTTGAGGATAAGCTTCCTGCACACTTATTACCATATCCTACATATGAAGACTTATTGTTTTATGCTTAGTTGAGAGTATATGTAAAAGAAAATCTTGATTTGATTATTTGAGAAGAAAGGTTTCCTGGAAAGTATATTCTTGGTATGGGAGTTTAGAAAAATGAGCTTTATGGATAAAAGCGATATGGATTTAGATAAATTACATGAAGAATGCGGCGTATTTGGTATATACTCCCCTGAAGATGAGCAGGCCGCCCATACTATATACTACGGACTTAGTGCTTTGCAGCACAGAGGTCAGGAGGCCGCAGGAATGGCGGTCTGCAACACCAAGGGACCGATGTGGAATGTAAGCCAGCACAAGGGAATGGGGCTTGTAAATGAGGTCTTTCATACAGATAACCTTGATAAGCTGATCGGTAATCTCGGTGTAGGTCATGTGAGGTATTCGACAACCGGTGAGAGCAGCATAGAAAATGCACAGCCTCTTGTACTTAATTATTTTAAGGGTACACTGGCACTGGTTCACAACGGAAACATAACCAATACCGATACACTTAAGGAAGAGCTTAAAAAGGATGGTGCGGTATTTTACACTTCCACGGATTCAGAGGTAATTGCCTGTGAGATAGCTGTAAACAGAATTGAAAGTGATTCGGTTGAGCAGGCGATAATAAAGACGGCAAAAAAGCTTAAGGGCGGTTATGCTTTGATAGTTATGAGCCCGAGAAAGCTTATAGGAGTAAGGGATCCTTTGGGACTCAAGCCCCTTTGTCTCGGTAAAAGGGGTGAAAGCTACATACTTGCTTCGGAAAGCTGTGCACTTACTTCGGTGGATGCCGAATTTGTAAGAGATATAAAGCCGGGTGAGATTATAACCATTTCACCTGACGGAATAAAATCAGACCTTAGCCTGTGTCAGGAAAGACATGCACATTGTATCTTTGAATATATATATTTTGCAAGACTTGATTCGGTAATAGACGGGATAAATGTATATGATTCAAGGATAAATGCAGGGAAGGCTTTAGCAAGAGCCTATCCGGTTGAGGCAGATCTGGTTGTGGGCGTTCCCGATTCGGGAGTCGCCGCTGCAAAGGGGTATTCGGAGGAGTCCGGGATACCGTTTGGGATAGCTTTCCACAAGAACAGCTATGTGGGAAGAACCTTTATAAAGCCTACACAGGAGGAACGCGAGTCAGCGGTACATATGAAGCTTAGCGTTATAAAAAGTGTGGTAAAGGATAAGAGAATTGTTCTGATAGATGACTCGATTGTGCGTGGCACGACGATGGCAAATCTTATAAATATGCTAAAGTCTGCCGGAGCGAAAAGTGTTCATGTAAGAATCAGTTCACCACCGTTTTTATATCCGTGTTACTACGGAACAGACGTACCGAGCCAAAGCCAGTTAATCGCATCCAAGCACTCGTCAGAGGACATAAGAAAAACCATAGGTGCGGATTCACTTGGCTACATGCGAACCGAGGACTTTAAGGAAATGGTTGGCGACCTGCCTATATGCATGGCGTGCTTTAACAATGATTATCCTGTATAGGAAACATATAATTGGTAATATTTTAAAAATAACATTATATATAAAATTTATTCAATGCAAAGGCGCATCCTATCTTGATTGATAAGATGTGCCTTTATTGGTTTAGGAGTTTGAATATATCTATTAGCAGGTACTCTGGAGACGTTGGTACTTAGCGAGGTATTTTCGAGCTTAGTACCGTTGCGTGTGAGAGTAGCGAGAGCGTGCCTGCGATGAATTAATCACAGGAACATGTTTCCTTGAAGAAAGGAAGAAAAAAATGAATTGTAACATTGCGGTTATAAAGGGCGACGGAATCGGCCCCGAGGTCGTAACCGAAGCCATGAAGGTGCTTGATGCGGTTGGAAAAAAATTCGGTCATACATTTAACTATGAACAGCTTCTTATGGGCGGCTGTTCCATAGACAAATACGGTGATCCTCTTACCGACGAAACAGTTGCCATAGCAAAGTCCAAGGATGCGGTTTTGCTTGGTTCAATCGGTGGAAATACTCAGACGTCACCTTGGTATAAGCTTCCGCCAAATAAAAGACCTGAAGCGGGACTTTTAAAAATCCGTAAGGAGCTTGGATTATTTGCAAATCTTCGTCCGGCATATCTTTATCCTGAACTTAAAGAGGCATGTCCTTTAAAGGAAAGTGTTGCCGAAAGAGGCTTTGACATGATGATAATGCGTGAGCTTACCGGTGGACTTTATTTCGGAGAAAGATACACCAAGGAAATCGATGGTGTAATGACAGCGGTTGATACGCTTACATACAATGAAAACGAGATAAGAAGAATAGCTGTTAAGGGTTTTGATATAGCTATGAAGAGAAGAAAAAAGGTTACCCTTGTAGATAAGGCAAACGTACTTGATTCATCCAGACTATGGAGAAAGGTAACCGAGGAGGTTGCAAAGGATTATCCTGAAGTGGAATATGAAACAATGCTTGTGGATAATGCCGCTATGCAGCTTGTTAAGGATCCGGCTCAGTTTGATGTAATGCTTACAGAGAATATGTTTGGTGACATACTTTCAGATGAGGCTTCAATGATAACAGGTTCGATAGGAATGCTTTCATCAGCATCTCTTAATGAAACAAAGTTCGGACTCTATGAGCCATCGGGCGGTTCGGCTCCTGACATAGCAGGACAAAATATAGCTAATCCGATAGCAACAATCTTAAGCGCAGCTATGATGCTTCGATATACATTTGACCTTGATAAAGAAGCAGATTCCATTGAAAATGCGGTAAAGAAAGTTCTTGAAGAAGGATACAGAACAATAGACATAGCTAAACCGGGTGAACCTCAGGTTAAATGTGATGAAATGGGCAGCTTAATAGCAGAAAGAATATAATAATTAAACGCAACCAATAAACAGCTTGTTATCTGACTTATAAATCTAAAGTCAGGTACTTTGAACACGCCGGTACTTAGCGAGGTTTTTTCGAGCTTAGTACCGCTGCGTGTGAGAGTAGCGAGAGCGTGCCTGACGTAGATTTGATAAGTCAGATAACAAGCGTTATTAAGGAAAAGGAGAAATTTATATGGTAAGTGATAACATGAAATGCGGTCTTCAACAGGCACCTGCACGTTCACTTTTGAATGCGCTTGGTTATACTGCCGAAGAAATCAAAAAGCCAATGGTCGGTATCGTATGTTCATACAATGAGATTGTACCCGGACATATGAACCTTGATAAGATTGCCGAAGCTGTAAAGCTTGGTGTTGCTGAGGCAGGCGGAACCCCTGTTATGTTTCCTGCGATAGCGGTATGTGACGGTATTGCTATGGGACATGTGGGTATGAAATATTCACTTGTAACAAGAGATTTGATAGCTGATTCAACAGAATGTATGGCTATTGCTCATCAGTTTGATGCGCTCGTTATGATACCAAACTGTGATAAGAATGTTCCGGGACTTCTTATGGCAGCTGCAAGAGTAAATGTTCCTACAGTATTTGTATCGGGTGGACCTATGCTGGCAGGACATATACACGGAAGAAAGAGAAGTCTTTCATCTATGTTTGAAGCAGTCGGAGAACGTACTGCCGGAAAGATTACCGATGAGGATGTAATTGAGTTTGAGGAAAAGGTATGTCCTACCTGCGGTTCATGTTCAGGTATGTACACTGCAAACTCTATGAACTGTCTTACTGAGGTACTTGGTATGGGACTTCCGGGAAATGGAACTATACCGGCAGTTTATTCAGAAAGACTTCGTCTTGCAAAGAAGGCAGGATATGCGGTTATGGATATGTTAAAGAAAAATATCCGCCCACGTGACATTATCACAAAGGATGCTATCTTAAATGCTCTTACAGTAGATATGGCACTTGGATGCTCGACCAATTCCATGCTTCATCTTCCTGCAATTGCACATGAGATAGGCTTTGACTTTGATATATCATTTGCTAATCCAATCAGTGAGAAGACTCCTAACCTCTGCCACCTTGCACCTGCAGGTCCTACATATATGGAAGACCTTAATGAGGCAGGCGGTGTATATGCAGTAGTTAAAGAGCTTTGTGATATCGGACTTATAAATGAAGATTGTATGACAGTTACAGGCAAGACCATCGGTGAGGCTGTTAAAAATTCAGTAAACAGAAATCCTGAAGTAATACGTCCGGTTGATAATCCATATTCTAAGACAGGCGGGCTTGCTGTACTTAAAGGAAATCTTGCACCGGACGGTTCGGTTGTCAAGCGTTCGGCAGTCGTAGAAAAGATGCTTAAGCATGAAGGACCTGCAAGAGTATTTGATTCTGAGGAGGATGCAATAGCAGCTATCCTTGGAGGAAAGATTGTTGATGGAGACGTAGTTGTTATAAGATATGAAGGGCCTAAGGGTGGACCGGGTATGAGAGAAATGTTAAATCCTACCTCGGCTATAGCCGGTATGGGACTTGGTTCAACAGTAGCACTTATTACAGATGGACGTTTCTCAGGTGCAAGTCGTGGAGCCTCTATCGGACATGTATCTCCTGAAGCAGCGGTTGGCGGACCGATTGCATTTGTGGAGGAGGGAGATATAATTGAGATAGATATCAATAATTACTCCATCAACTTAAAGGTATCGGATGAGGAGCTTGCAAAACGTAAAGCTAACTGGACACCAAAGGAGCCAAAGGTAACTACAGGATATCTGGCAAGATATGCCAAGATGGTAACCTCAGGAAACAGAGGCGCGATACTTGAGATAAAAGATTAAAACAATTCACATAACAAATTATGATTTGAAATATTATATGGATTGTGTTATTTTATCAATCATAATTATTATAAAAAAAGCTGTATGAATTATATTAATCCTTAAGCAGGTACTCTGTAGACGCCGGTACGCAGTGTATCATCTTCAGATAAATCGACTTTATAACTTGCCTAAATTGCCGCCTGCTACGTTGTTCTTACTCGCCGTAGCTACAGCTACGACTCGTTCGAACGTCTTGCAGGACGAACAATTTATGCTAAGTTAAAAGTCGAAGTATTTGAAGACGATACACTGGCGAGGTATTTTCGAACTTAGTACCGCTGCGTCGGAGAGTAGCGAAAGCGTGCCTGCGAAGGATTAGATATAATTCATACAGCAGAAAAATAGAAAGGAAGAATTTGTATGAAACAATTAACAGGCTCAGAAATTATAATTGAATGTTTAAAAGAGCAGGGAGTTGATACAGTATTCGGATATCCGGGAGGTACAATACTTAATGTATATGATGCACTTTACAAGCATCAGGATGAGATTCATCATATACTTACTTCCCATGAGCAGGGTGCTGCACATGCTGCTGACGGATATGCCAGAGCAACCGGTAAGGTTGGTGTATGTATGGCTACTTCAGGCCCGGGTGCTACAAACCTTGTAACAGGTATTGCAACAGCATATATGGATTCCATTCCTCTTGTTGCAATTACGGCAAACGTTAATGTTACAGCACTCGGAAAAGACAGCTTCCAGGAGATAGATATAGCAGGCGTGGTTATGCCTATTACAAAGCACAGCTTTATCGTTAAGGATGTTCATAAGCTTGCTGATACCATAAGAAGAGCATTTAAGATTGCCCAGACCGGAAGACCGGGACCTGTACTTGTGGACGTTACAAAGGACGTAACTGCCAATGTTGCTGATTACGAGGCAAAGGCACCGGAGTCAATCGAAAGAATTACAAATACTATCATGGCGGAGGACTTGGAGCAGGCTGTTAAGCTTATTGATAAGAGTGAGAAACCTTTTATCATAGCAGGCGGTGGTGTAATCGCGGCAGATGCTTCACCGGAGTTAAAGAAGCTTGCAGATAAGATAGATGCTCCTGTGTGTGATACTCTTATGGGTAAGGGTGCATTTGACGGAACAAACGAAAGATATACCGGTATGATAGGTATGCACGGTACAAAGGTTTCAAACTTTGCAGTCAATAAGGCTGACCTTGTAATTGTTGTAGGTGCAAGATTTTCAGACAGAGTTATCGGGGATGCCAAGAAGTTTGCCGCAAATGCCAAGATATTGCAGATAGATGTAGATGCCGCAGAGGTTGATAAGAATGTTGTTGTTGATGCAAGCGTTATAGGTGATGCCAAAGAGGTTCTTAAGATGATTTCTTCAAGAATAAAAGCAAGAAAGAAGCCGGAGTGGCATGCTGAGATAGAGGAATTAAAGAAGACATATCCTGACCATGGGGATATGAATGCATTCTCCGGACCTGCAATTATTAATAAAATTTATGAGATTACAAAGGGAAAGGCAACCATCACTACTGACGTAGGACAGCATCAGATGTGGGCAGCACAGTACTATAAGTACACTAAGCCAAGACAGCTTCTTTCATCTGGCGGACTCGGTACTATGGGCTACGGTGTTGGAGCTTGTATAGGAGCAAAGGTCGGAGAGCCTGACAATATAACAATCAATATAGCAGGTGACGGCTGCTTCAGAATGAATATGAATGAAATTGCTACAGCAGCAAGATATAACATTCCTATTATTCAGGTAGTTATCAATAATCACGTTCTTGGTATGGTTAGACAGTGGCAGACACTTTTCTACGGTGAGAGATATTCCAATACCGTACTTGAGGATAATGTTGATTTCGTTAAGGTTGCCGAGGCATTGGGTGCAACAGGTATAAGAGCTACTGACCTTAAGGAGTTTGAAAAGGCTTTAAAGGATGCTATAAAGCTTAACAAGCCTGTGGTAATCGATTGTATAATTGACAAGGACGATAAGGTTTGGCCGATGGTTCCTGCCGGAGCTCCTCTTGAGACATGCTTTGACCAGCAGGATTTGGATGCTAAAAACAAGTAGGAAAAAAGGTTATATAAAACAAGTAAAATAAATGGTTGATTTATAATTAACAGCATTGATTATAAGGAAACTGATGTTTTAAATACAAATTAAAGATATATAAATAATATTCAGGAGGATTTTATAATAATGGCAAGAGTATTTAATTTTTCAGCAGGACCTTCAGTATTACCAGAGGTCGTTTTACAGCAGGCAGCAGATGAGATGATGGATTATAAGGGCTCTGGAATGAGCGTTATGGAGATGAGCCATCGTTCAAAGGTGTATGATAACATTATCAAGGAAGCAGAGAAGGATTTGAGAGACTTACTTGAGATACCTGATAACTACAAAGTGCTTTTCCTTCAGGGCGGTGCTTCACAGCAGTTTGCAGCTATCCCTATGAACCTTATGAAAAACGGTGTTGCTGACTATATAATTACAGGACAGTGGGCTAAGAAGGCTTATGAGGAGGCTAAGAAATATCTTAAGGCAAATGCTATAGCTTCATCGGCTGACAAGACATTTTCTTATATACCTGACTGTTCAGATCTTCCTATTTCAGAAGATGCGGATTATGTATATATTTGTCACAACAATACAATTTACGGAACTGCATTTAAGGAACTTCCAAATACAAAGGGTAAGATTCTTGTTGCAGATATGTCATCAGATATACTTTCGCAGCCTGTAAATGTAAGTGATTACGGCTTAATCTACTTCGGCGTTCAGAAAAATGTCGGACCTGCAGGTGTAGTTGTGGTTATCATAAGAGAAGATTTAATCAGAGATGATGTTCCTGAGTTTTGCCCGACAATGCTTAAGTATAAGACTCAGGCTGATGCTGATTCTCTTTATAATACACCTCCATGCTACGGTATATATATCTGCGGCCTTGTATTTAAGTGGGTTAAAGAGATGGGTGGTCTTACAGCTATGAAGGCTCATAATGAGAAGAAAGCTGCCATTCTTTATGATTTCCTTGATTCTTCAAAGATGTTCAAGGGAACAGTTGAAAAGAAAGACCGTTCACTTATGAATGTTCCTTTTGTAACAGGTAATGAAGAACTTGATGCCAAGTTTGTTAAGGAAGCAACAGAGGCAGGTTTCGTTAATCTTAAAGGACATAGAACAGTTGGCGGTATGCGTGCATCTATCTATAACGCTATGCCGATTGAGGGTGTTGAGAAGCTTGTTGCATTTATGAAGAAGTTTGAGGAAGAAAATTCATAAGAACATATATTTAATGCATTTATATAATAATATATGATTTAATG
>CALGGL010000215.1 GCA_937915975.1 uncultured Lachnospiraceae bacterium
AACTATGAATATTATATATGCAGCTAAAACAAGTACTATTATTGGTAATAATATTTTGATTTTTTTCATCTCATTACTCCAAAAAAAGATATTAATATAAGTAAGAAAATAACTATATGTGGTATTATACCCCTTTGTACATACAAAATGCAATATATAATGCTGTAATTTTTATGTAATTTTTTATTTTCCGTGTTTTTTCAGTAAATAAAGGCTATAACCGGCACTTGTACGTCTTATTTCGAGCAGTCAAGCCTTGTACACTACTTTTAAATGTGATATACTTCACAAGTCTTAAATTATTAATGCACATTTAAGGGAGGAAAGAATTTTATGTGGGCTTATGAAAGTGTTTTTTATCAGATTTATCCTTTAGGTTTTTGCGGTGCTCCATACGAAAATGACGGTGTACCTGCTCATAGAATCGAAAAGGTAAATGACTGGATACCTCATATGAAAAAACTTGGTATCAATGCGATTTATTTTTCACCTGTGTTTGAGTCCGATACTCACGGCTACAACACAAGAGATTATTCAAAAATCGATACCCGTCTCGGAACCACCGAGGATTTTAAGGAGTTATGTAACAATCTCCATGAAAACGGTATTAAGGTTGTTTTAGACGGCGTATTCAATCATGTTGGAAGAGGCTTCTGGGCATTTCAGGATGTTTTAGAGAAAAGATGGGACAGTCCTTATAAGGACTGGTTTCATATAAGCTTCGACGGTAATTCAAATTACAATGACGGTCTTTGGTACGAGGGCTGGGAAGGCAACTATGATTTGGTAAAGCTTAACCTCAGAAACGAGGCTGTCATCCAGCACATTTTCGAAAATGTAAAGAGGTGGATTGAAGAGTTTGATATAGACGGATTAAGACTTGATGTCGCATACTGTCTCGACCATGATTTCATCAGAAGATTAAGAAGCCACTGTGATGGTCTAAAGGACGAATTCCTGCTTCTCGGCGAGCTTTTACATGGTGACTATAACGTATTTGTTAATGACTCCATGCTTCACAGCGCAACAAATTATATGTGCTACAAGGGACTTTACTCAAGCTTTAATTCTATGAATATGTTTGAGATTATACATAGTCTGCTTCAGCAGTTCGGTCCTGAGGAATGGACCAGATACAAGGGTAAGCATTTTCTTTCCTTTGTAGATAACCACGATGTAACAAGAGTGGCAAGTATTCTTACAAATAAGAATCATCTCCCGCTCATCTACGCTCTTGCCTTTGGTATGCCCGGCTTTCCTTGTGTCTACTACGGAAGTGAATGGGGCGCGGAAGGAAGAAAGGAAGAAGGCGATCCTTCCTTAAGAAGAAGCTATGATGCTCCGGAATGGAACGAGCTTACCGACTGGATTGCTAAGCTTGCCGAGGCAAAGAAAAACAGCAAGGCATTAAACTACGGAGGCTTCCGTTCGGTCGTACTCACCAACCACCAGTGTATCTTCGAAAGAAAGGTGGATGACGAACGTGTCCTCGTAGCCATCAATGCAAGCGATGCTCCATATACCGCACACTTTGATGCAGGCTGCGGTATGGCCGTTGACTTAATCACCGGAAAGCCACACGACTTTGGTGGTGGCTCCGAGCTTCCACCATACAGCGCTTTTTTCTGGAAGATGGAGAAGTAACTGCTTTACAGCAACAATTGGCAGGATATGAAGGGTATAACTGCTTGAGCCAATGTTTTTACGGGTGCAATATCATATATAGGTCTTCGAAGGACACGCTCTCGCTCGGTTCTCGACGTAGGCTCACTAACCTCAAAAAATAAGATGACGCATGCTTTTGCATAAATGCAAGCTAACGTCATCTTATTTTATTTCGCTAAGTGAACACGTCTCAAAACGGTCCTTCTTAAGACCTATATACGAATCGCACCCGGTTAATCTGTTAAACAAGCAGTCATACCCATATCCTGCCAACACGCCTCGCGTGAAAAATAAGCAACACCTACTATATATTCTTGCTCGATGCAGCACATAATGTGCTGCTTGAGCTGTGGGTATGAGAATATTATTGATTTGACCTCTCATTATCATCTTATATTTGAAAGAAGTATGGATAAGGCTTATACAACAACATTTTGTCCGATTTGTTTGAAATTAGCAACGAGTGATTGAAGATGATTTGTTCAGAAAATGATATGTTTGAGCGAAGCGAGTTTATCATTTTCGTGCAAATCTCAAAATCACGAGTGTACTAATTTAACAAATTGATGACAAGTTGTGTATAAGCCTTATCCATAATTCTTTCTATATATCAGTATCTTTATTTGAGAGGTCAAATTAATAATATTCTCATACCCACCATACTGCGATGAGCAGGATTATGAAAGCATCGAGAAGAAGTCGTATTGGTTGGTTTCCGGAAGGCCGTCAAGCAAACCGAGAGCTTCCATATCGTCGAGGATGGTTTTGGAAACCTTGCCACGATTACGCATGTCCTCCTTGGAGGTGAAGATTCCGCCTGCGGCAGCTTCCTCCAGCTGCTGTGCAGCCTTGTCACCCATGCCTGCGATAGAATTAAAGCTTGGCATAATTTTACCGTCAATGATCTGGAAACGGTCAGCTTTCGCCTTGTAAATATCAATCGGCATAAATTCTATACCACGTGCATACATCTCCTGAACAATCTTCATATCCTTAATTGTATCCTTTATGGTTGCCGTCTGCTTCTCCTTTTCTGTTCTTTGAAGCTCTGCCATATTTTCTTCAAGAATTGCCTTGCCCTGACACATGAGCTTATAGTCAAAGGCAGATGCCCTTATACTGAAAAATGCAGTATAGTATTCGAGCGGATAGTTAACCTTAAACCACGCTATACGCCATGCCATCATAACATATGCAACCGCATGTGCCTTAGGGAACATGTACTTAATCTTCTCACAGGACCAGATATACCAATCGGGAACATCATGTGATCTCATTTCTTCCTTCCACTCAGACCATTGTTCACATTTACCCTTTGCGACTATTCCCTTTCTTACCTTTTCCATTATGTTAAAGGCAAGTCCCGATTCAAGACCACGATACATAAGGTAAACCATAATATCATCTCTGGTACAGATAGCCGAAGAAAGCTCACAGGTTCCCTCCTGAATAAGTGTCTGTGCATTACCCAGCCACACATCGGTTCCGTGGGAGAGTCCTGCTATACGAACCAAATCCGAAAACGCCTTTGGATGTGTATCGATAAGCATCTGCATAGCAAATTCTGTACCAAATTCAGGAACACCTAAAGTTCCGAGCTTTGTTCCGCCTATGTCCTCCGGCGATATTCCGAGAACCTCGGTACTGTGGAACAGTGACATTACATTCTTGTCATCTAAGGCAATAGTTTTGGCGTCAACACCGGTCAGATCCTCCAGTCTTCTGATCATGGTCGGATCATCGTGTCCGAGTATATCAAGTTTAAGCAGGTTGTGGTCTATGGAATGATATTCAAAATGTGTTGTAATTACATCCGTATTCATATCATTTGCCGGCTTCTGAATCGGTGTAAAGGAGTATATTTCCTCATCCTTCGGAAGAACTATCATTCCACCCGGATGCTGCCCGGTTGTTCTTTTTACTCCGGTACATCCTATTGCAAGCCTTTCCATTTCACAACGTCTTTTGGTTATATTTCTTTCCTCAAAATATTTATATACATAACCATATGCTGTCTTGTCTGCCAAAGTACCGATAGTACCTGCCTTAAAGGCCTTTCCTTTACCGAAAAGTTCCTCCGTATATGCATGCGCCTTTGCCTGATATTCACCGGAAAAGTTAAGGTCAATATCCGGCTCCTTATCTCCCTTAAAGCCAAGGAAGGTTTCAAAAGGAATATCGTGTCCTTCCTTCTTCATAAGAGTACCGCACCTAGGGCAGTTCATATCAGGCATATCACATCCGGACTGCCCCTCATACTGCTTAACCGCTTCCGAATCAAAATCCACATAATAGCAATGAGGACATATATAATGTGCCGGCAAAGGATTAACCTCTGTAATACCTGCCATGGTTGCTACAAAGGATGAACCGACAGAGCCTCGGGATCCGACAAGATATCCGTCTTCATTTGATTTCCAAACAAGCTTCTGGGCTATGATATACATAACGGCAAAACCGTTTGTAATAATCGAATTAAGTTCTTTATCAAGTCTGTTCTTAACTATATCAGGAAGATTCGGTCCGTATATTTCATGCGCCTTATCATAACATATCTTTGTAAGCGTCTCGTCCGAATTTTCAATAACAGGAGGACACTTATCAGGACGAACAGGTGAAATCTTTTCAATCATATCCGCAATCTTATTTGTATTGGTTATGACTATCTCCTTTGCAACTTCGCTTCCGAGATATTCGAATTCCTTAAGCATCTCTTCCGTTGTTCTGAAATAAAGCGGAGCCTGTTCATCCGCATCATCAAAGCCCTGACCTGCAAGTATTATACGTCTGTAAATCTCATCCTCGGGATCCATAAAATGCACATCACAGGTAGCAACAACCGGTTTATTAAACTGTCTTCCGAGCTCAACAATCTTCCTGTTAAGGTTTTCTATATCCTCTACGGAATTGACATTGCTAATCTTATCATTTTTAATCATAAACTTATTGTTGCCGGTCGGCTGTATCTCATAGTAATCATAAAAATTGCAAAGTCTTGTTATTTCGTCCTCACTTGCATCATTAAGAACAGCCTGATACAGTTCTCCCGCTTCACATGCCGAACCTATGATAAGACCCTCACGATATTTATTTATAAGGCTCTTAGGCATTCTCGGTCTTCTGTTAAAATAATTAATATGAGATTCGGATATAAGCCTGTATAAATTAACTCGTCCGACATCGTTTTTTACAAGTATTATACCGTGATAGGTTCTTGCCTTTTTTATCTTATCTGCAGATGCAGAACCTATCATATTTAACTCACTGATTGTATCAGCGCCCTTTTCATGTATCATCTTAAGCATCTTAACAAATATCTCTGCAGTAGCATAAGCATCATCACATGCTCTGTGATGGTTTTCTAAAGATACTCCGAACTGCTTACAAAGTCTGTCAAGAGTATACTTTCCAAGCTCAGGTATAAGAACATGCGCCAAAGTCATGGTATCAACAATAGTATAGTCAAAAGGAAGTCCCTGTCTATTGGCAAATTCTTTTATAAAGCCGGTATCGAAGCTCGCATTATGTGCAACCATAATAGCATCTCCCACATAATCAAGGAAATCCGGAAGTATGGTTTCTATGGTAGGAGCCTCCTTTACCATCGAATCATTTATTGAAGTAAGCTTTGTTATGCTGTACGGTATAGCTACCTCGGGATTGACAAACTTATTATATGTATCGCAGATTTTTCCGTTCTTAATTCGGACCGCACCTATCTCAATTATCTTATTGTGTTTAGGACTCAATCCGGTTGTTTCTATGTCAAAAACCACATATTCCGAATCAATACTCTGTCCCTTATCATTGAGTACAAGATCCTTTAAATCATCTACAAAATAGCCCTCGACTCCGTAAATAATCTTAAAGTCCTCATCCGGTTTAATGCAATGATTGGCAACAGGGAAAGCCTGCACACATCCGTGGTCTGTTATGGCAATTGCCTTATGTCCCCAGTCCTTTGCACGTTTTATTACCTTTTCTATATCAACAACACTGTCCATTTCACTCATCATTGTGTGAAGATGCAGCTCAACCCGCTTATCGGGATATAAATCAACTCTCTTTTCTCTGAAATCATTTATCGGCTTTATACCTTTAACAGACAGAATACAAAGCTCCTTTGTATAGCTATCAATCTTAGGAATACCTTTAATTACAAAAAAACTGTTTATCTTTAAGACCTCAAGCAAAGGGTCTCTGTCATCAGGATCAATAAACACCTTAAATGAAATGGTATCCGTAAAATCGGTAATTGTTCCGTTAATAAGAATTTTACCGCTTTTAAGTTCTCTGTCCTCAAGGGTTATTATCTGTCCCCTGATACATATATCATCCATACCGTCATAGAGTTCGGATATGCTTATAACATCTCCCTCACAATTGGTACCAAGAATAACATCTTCATCTGTTTTTCGATCGGATTTTCTTCCGAATTTTCCTTTTCCGCGTTTATCCGAATAGCTATTACCCGACTTATAAGAGGTTTTATCTGAAGATTTCTTTTCCGATGCAGATTTTTTTCTATCCTTAGTTTTATTATCTGCTTTGTCTTCTTTACCCGTTTCGTTACTGTTTTCCGAACCTGAGGCTTCATCCAAAGCTTTACTGTCATTTTTTTGCTTTGGTTTTATAAGCTCATTTAATTCCTCAATATTCTTTAATTCCTGCTTAAGTCTTAATTCATTGGCAGCACGAAGAGAGGTCTTTTGCTCGTCTGTATAGTCAAAGCCGACCTTTATCTCCATACCGAATCTGTTCTTATATACATTTTCAAGATATTCTTTTATAGCTCGCGAATTATTTCTTGCAAGACTTGAATCCTCAAGTGCAAGTGTTAATACGTTATCATCATTGCAAAACCATTCTCCGCGAGACAAAAATCTATAGCTTATGTAGCTTTCATTTTTCATTTCAAGAAGAAAGCTCTCTTTATACTCTTCCGTAAGCTGTCTTAACCTGTATTGGCTTGAAAGGTTAAAATGTTCTTCGATTATGCACATCCCCTGCTGCTTGGGAAATACAAAATCCGATACCTGTGTTTCAGCCTTATATATCATTCTCTTGGGAATAAGATTATTGCTCAATATAGAAATAACCATCTTCTTTTTTCCTTCGAACATGGTTATTCCCGTTACCTCCGACTGATTTATCAGCTCAGCTATATCATTTGTTAATCTTAAACCCGGAAAGACATTTTTAAATAATTTACCTGTCATCCTTGGTTACTCCTCCATTAAAAAAATTGTCAGTTCCAATTATCCAGTTCATTTTTTAGTGCCGACAGCAATTCCTCCTGAGGAAGTTTTTTCACTATTTCGCCTCTCTTAATCAAAAGACCTTCTCCGACACCGCCTGCAATTCCTATATCTGCCTCTCTTGCTTCACCCGGACCGTTTACGGCGCAGCCCATAACCGCAACCTTAATATTAAGATGATCATAGCCTTGTATCATCTTTTCAACGGCACCCGCAAGTCCTATCATGTCTATCTTGGTTCTGCCGCAGGTAGGACATGATACAAGCTCTATTCCACCCTTTCTAAGTCCGAGAGTTCTTAATATGGTCTTAGCGGAAATAATCTCCTCTACCGGATCACCCGTGAGTGAAACTCTTATTGTATCACCTATGCCCTTACTCAATATAAGTCCGAGACCTATTCCGGATTTAATGTTACCTAAGTTTACGGTTCCGGCCTCTGTTATACCAACATGAAGAGGATATGAGGACCTTTCTGCCATAAGCTCATGCGCTTTGACACACATCATAACGTCCGAGGACTTAATGCTTATAACTATGTTGTCGTAATCACATTCCTCGATCATCCTCACCTTATCGAGGGCACTTTCCACAAGTCCATCTGCTGTAACGCCTCCATATCTTGCAAGGATTTCCTTCTCAAGAGATCCTGAATTGACTCCCACTCTTATCGGTATATTCTTTTTCTTTGCAACACCTACAACAGCCTTAAGCTTTTCTTCTCCACCGATGTTTCCCGGATTGATTCTTATCTTGTCCGCTCCATGCTCAATGGCTGATATGGCAAGCTTATAATCAAAATGAATATCAGCGACAATCGGTATATGGATACGTTCTTTGATTTTATCAAAGCTCTTAGCCGCCGCCTCGGTATTGGCGGTTGAACGAATTATCTGACATCCTGCTTCTTCAAGTCTTAAAATCTGCTCTACCGTCTTATCTATATCCGATGTTTCGGTATTGGTCATAGACTGTATGGCAATAGGATTGCCTCCTCCTATAACAACATTTCCGATTTTTATTTCCTTTGTTTTTTCCCTGTAAAGCTTATCCATCAAATTTAATCTCCCAAATTATGAAAAGAATACATTTTTAATATCATTGAAAAATACAAGTACCATCAGTATCATTAAAAGTGCAAAGCCTATAAGATTTACAATCGCTTCCTTTTCCTGCGGAATTCTCTTTCTCCGGATTGCCTCGATAAAAAGGAACAAAAGTCTGCCACCGTCAAGTGCCGGAACAGGAAGAAGATTCATGATGCCGAGATTAACACTTAAGAGTATGCACCAGTTAATCATATTGAGAATAATATTTAACATGGTTTCCTTTACTCCGGAGCTTTCCTCCTTAACCTCTTCTATAATGTCATTAAAAGCTCCGCCTACACCTACCGGTCCCATTATGTCCGTACTCTTAACTCCGCCCGTAAAAATAAGCTTAAGGCTTGAAAATGTGGCGTTAACCCAATACCCAGTTTCATAAAATGCATATTTTAATGTTCCGCCGACACCTTTGGCTGCCACATTATATCTGTCTCTTGAAATACCTATATAGTAATTACCGTCTTCACCCTGTTTAGGAATAACCGTTACCTTTTCCCTGCTTCCATCTGTCTTTTTAACCACCATATCGATAGGCGATGCAGACTCGTGTGTAAGCATATATATCTGTATTTCTCTGAAGAAATGTACCTTCTTACCGCCTATTTCAACTATGGTATCTCCTACCTCAATGCCTGCTTCATAAGCAGCCCCCTCAGGATTTACGGCAGCTATCTTTGCTTCATCGTAACCGCATCCGATTATTAATATAACCGAAAAAACAAGAGCAAGTATGAAGTTAAAAAACGGACCTGCAGCAATAACAAGTATTCTCACCCATACAGGCTTATTGGAAAATGCATTTTCATCCTCCGATTCTTCATTTTCTCCAAGCATCATACAATATCCGCCTATAGGAAGTATTCTTAACGAATATTTTGTTTCCTTTTTTTGAAACGAAAAAATCGCAGGTCCCATTCCGATAGAGAACTCATTAACCGCAATATGATTTATCTTGGCAACGATAAAATGCCCCAATTCGTGAAAAAACACGACAATACCAAAGACAAGTATTATCAAAATTATATTCATAATCTGCACCTCTTATCTATATACTCTTCAACCTCTTTTTGTATATCAATAATTTGCTCAAGTGTCGGACTACCAATTAAACTGTGATTTTCCATGCAGTCATTAATAATGTCATATATTTCAAGAAATTTGATTTTCTTCGCAAGAAACAAAGCAACAGCCTTTTCATTTGCCGCATTGAAAACAGTCGGCATGGACCCACCCTTTTCTAATGAATTATATGCAAACTCAAGACCTTTAAATACTTCTTTATCGGGCTTTTCAATTATTATTCCGTTCATCCTTGTAAAATCAAGCCTGTCTCCTGCAAGATATCTTCTTTCCGGATAATAAAGCGCATACTGAATCGGAAGCTTCATATCAGGTGTTCCAAGCTGTGCCTTTACGGCTCCGTCTTCAAACTCAACCATGGAATGGATTATACTTTGCGGCTGTACAACAACTTCGATTTGTGACGGCAAAACATCAAAGAGCCATCTTGCTTCAATCACCTCCAGTCCTTTATTGACCATTGTAGCAGAGTCTATGGTAATTTTATTACCCATACTCCAATTCGGGTGTTTTAAAGCATCTTCAACCGTTACATTTTCAAGCTCTTTTCTTGTTTTTCCTCTAAAAGGTCCGCCTGATGCGGTTATCAAAAGTCTGCTGACTTTATTGTTTTCTTCTCCGTGCAGGCACTGAAATATCGCGGAATGTTCACTGTCAACAGGAAGTATGCGGACATTATATTCCTTTGCCATCGGCATGATAATATGTCCCGCAGTTACAAGTGTTTCCTTATTGGCAAGCGCTATGTCCTTTCCCGCCTTAATAGCCTCTACCGTAGGTCTTATTCCTATCATACCTACTATGGCGGTGATAACTATATCAGCCTTAACGTATGTCGCAACCTCAATAAGACCATCCATTCCCGAAACTATCCTAATGTCAAATTCAGACAAGGCAATTCTTAACTCCTTTGCCTTGTCTTCATCCCAAATTCCTATTATGTCAGGCTTAAATTCTCTTGCCTGCTTTTCAAGAAGTGACACATTACTTCCTGCGGCAAGAGCAACAACCCTTAAATCATCATTGGTTCTTACTATATCCAGACTCTGTGTTCCTATAGAGCCCGTTGAACCGATAATTGATATATACCTCATATATCCTCCAAATTATTATAACCAAACCATTAACTACTCCGGTACAATCACCTACAAAATCTATGATATCATAAACATAAGCAGATAGTATATAACCGGTGCGGTAAATATTATACTGTCAAATCTGTCAAGAATTCCGCCATGTCCCGGTATAAGATTGCTGTAGTCCTTTATATCGTTATTTCTCTTGATTGCCGAAGCGGTTAAATCTCCGATAACAGCCACGATTGCTCCCGCAAATCCGATTATCGCAAATACTGCCACACTGTTATCTATGACATATACATATTTATCAAAAAAGAATCCGTAAACTCCTCCTACCACAGCCGAACCGAGTAAACCACCTACAAGGCCTTCTATACTTTTCTTGGGACTTAATTTCGGAGACATCTTATGCTTACCCATGGTTACACCCGCACAATATGCAAGCGTATCATTTACCCATGAACAAATAAATATCATAATTACAAGTATGCCGCCGTTTTTAAGTATTCTTATCTCATATACATAAGAAAGCATAAAGCTTGTATAAAAGAATCCGAATATTACCGCCATAATATCCTTATCCGTATATTTAGGATAAGCAAATACATATATAGCCAGAATAACTAAAATCGCAACGATAAACATAAACAAAAGATACTGCCTGAAATCAAAAAACAACATAAGGTAGTAAGCCACAACTGCCGCATAACCCGCAAATCCAAGCAAAGTATTATGCTGCTTATATATTCTTAAAAGCTCAAACATACCACCTATGGATAAAAGCAATACCGCCGCTCCCGTTACATAACCTCCAAGGTATAAAACAACTACGGCAAGTACAACAAGAACTATTCCACTTAAAAGTCTTTGCTTAAACATCTACTTTACCCCGCCAAATCTTCTGTCTCTGCCATTATAATATCTGACTGCTTTCTTCAATTCATCCATATCAAAATCCGGCCACAGACAGTCCGTAAAATAAAACTCGGCATATGCAAGCTGCCAAATCAGATAATTCGAAAGTCTTTCCTCTCCGCTTGTTCTGATAAGAAGGTCCGGATCGGGTATATCCTTTGTATCAAGATATGAGGCTATAGTATCTTCAGTTATGTCATCATCGATTTTTCCTTCCTTAACATCACTGATAAGCTTCTTTACACCTCTTCTTATCTCATCACGTCCACCATAATTGATGGCTATGGTAAGATTGAGTCCGTTATATATCTTTGATACCTCTTCGAGTTCCTCTATCTTGGCAACAATGTCAGAATCGAGAGCTTTTCTGTCTCCGATAATTCTGACACACATATTGTTTTTTTCAGCATCTTCTATGCATTTTGCAAGATAATCACGCAGAAGGTTCATTATTCCGGAAACCTCTTCGACAGAACGCTTCCAGTTTTCGGTAGAAAATGCATATAAGGTCAGATATTTTATGCCAAGCTCATCCGCATCACGGCAAACCTGTTCAAGTATCTTTGCACCTGCCTTATGACCGAAATTTCTCGGCATAAGCCTTTTCTTTGCCCACCTTCCGTTTCCGTCCATAATTATGGCAACATGACATGGAATATTCAATTTTACACCATCTATAACCTTTTCCAAAACCGGGTACTCCTTTTTTGATTGGTTAATCACTTAATCAATTTTTCGTCATTATTACACGGTAAGAATTTCCTTTGACTTTTCTTCTACTGCAGCCTCAATCATACTTATATACTTATCTGTCATCTTCTGAATCTTATCCTCGTTATCCTTAAGCTCATCATCTGACATTTCATTTGCCTTATTCATTTTCTTTACCGCCTCATTGGCATCACGTCTTACGTTTCTTACTGCAACCTTTGCTGCCTCACCTTTTTTCTTAACATCCTTAACCATTTCTTTTCTTCTGTCCTCGGTAAGCTCAGGGAAATTGATGATAACAGCCTTGCCGTCATTATTTGGAGTTACACCCAAATCCGAGGTAAGAATAGCCTTCTCGATTTCCTTTATAAGACTTGCTTCCCAAGGCTGAATAATGATTGTTCTTGCCTCCGGTACAGTAATGTTTGCCACCTGCTGTAACGGTGATGGCGTACCGTAATAATCTACTCTTAGCTTATCTAAGATATGCGGATTGGCTCTTCCCGCTCTGATACTTGCATATTCAGATCTTAAGCTGTCTACTGATTTTGACATTTTTTCTTCATACTGTTTTAACATAATTTTTTTCCTTTCTGATATATGTTTTTTATTAACTATTCACATTTTACCATTGTTCCCGTAAACTGACCCGAAACGGTTTTTATAATACTGTCTTCTTCATTTAGTCCGAAAAGCATCATAGGCATATTGTTTTCCATAGCAAGAACTGCTGCGGCAAGATCTATAACTCCAAGCTTTTTATCGATTATCTCACTGATTTCAAGACTGTCATACTTTTTGGCATCGGGATTAAGCTTAGGATCACTGTCATATACACCGTCTATGGCCTTTGCCATAAGTATGGCATCACACTCTGTTTCAACCGCCATAAGTACAGTTGCCGTATCGGTTGAAAAATACGGATGTCCGGTTCCTCCGGCAAAGAAAACAACCTCTCCTTTTTCAAGATACTCTATAGCCTTATCCTTATTGAAAAGCTCTGTCATACTTCCACACATAAAAGGTGTCATAATGTGGGATTTTACACCCTGCCTTCTAAGCGCATCCGAGGTATAAAGGCAATTCATAACAGTTGCAAGCATTCCTATCTGGTCCGCCTTCACCCTTTCCATATGCTCAGAGGTTCTTCCTCTCCAGAAGTTTCCTCCGCCTATAACTATGCTGACCTCAATTCCTTTATCTATTACCTCTTTTATCTGCTTTGAAACCTCCACAACCGTTTCATCATCAAAGCCTGTCTTTTTATCACCCGCAAGAGCTTCTCCGCTTAGCTTAAGCAAAATTCTTTTCATATCCATCATTTGTCACTCCTATTCAAAAAAGCTCTTAACGTCTATCTCCGAGTAGCACTGTGAACAGCGGCCTTCTATAACGGCACCGTTATTAATCTGAACAGAACGTGATTTGATGTCTCCCATAATAACTGCTGTTGAGTCTACAATCACAGGTCCCTGTACATCTATATCACCGTTTACGGCACCGGCTATAACTGCTGAAGTTGCTGTAACATTTCCAACCACAACCGTTCCGACGCCTATCTTGACACTGCCCTCGGTTACTACCTCTCCCTTTAGCTTTGCGGCATTGGCATATACCTCTCCTGCCTCAATATTACCTTCAACGGTACCGCCGATTATAAGCTTTCCTGCACATTTGATATCTCCTTCAACGGTTCCGATTACATCTATACCGCCATCTGTCTCTATATTTCCCTTGATGGTTGTACCCTTTGTAATATATGTAGTATCGTCAGCAAGAATGCTGCTTGCCTCCTGCTCCTTTTCAGCCGTGGTTTCTTCCTCAACTATCTTTTCTTCTATATCAGCCATGTTGTCTGCCTCCTCATAATCATAAGCTTCTGATTCGCTTTCATTTCTGTTATTTATTGCTGTTTCAACAGCCTCATTTAAATCCATATTTTCAAGTGCGTTTGCCTCAGGCTCAAGTGCCAAAGCATCATCTGTATTTTCAAGCATATTTTCCTCATCAAGAGCGTCTGCCGACTTTAATTCATCATCTCCGTAGGTTTCCACAGCCTCACGATACTCTTCTTGTTCTTCAGTGTCTGTCTCTTTGTCAACATTTTCATTGTACGCCTCTTCAGAAGGAAGTGCCTCTAAAAGCTCTTCCTCAACAGTCTCTTCTTCAAAAGCCTCGATTCCCTCTTCTATACCTTCATCCTCATCCTTTACTATCTCAGCATCGGGAATACTGTTATATTCCGAATCTTCGGAAGTTTCTTCGGATGCATAATCAGACTCATTATCCTTTACGACATCGTCCGGCTTCTTGTCAAATGTATCTATATTGATATCATCAATATTTTCCAGCATATCCTCCGGAGCAATATCCATATCATCATTGCTGTCAAATGTATTAACTATATCTTCATCATCATATTCATTGGCAAGCTCATCCTTATCAGGCATAAGCTCATTAACCGCTTGAGCAAAATCTCTTTTAAAATCTTTAAAGAATCCCATTTTTATCCTCCTGTTTGATTATTTATCCGTTACATAACCATCTTTTTTATTATACACTATTTGATTATCTAAATCAATTTGAAAAGCCTTTAAAGAGCTTAACAATTACCATTAAAATTGCAAAGCTGATATTAATATCATCCTCTGATTCAAGAGAATGTCCCACATCCTCAAACTGTTTTAATGCGACATCCTGTTCCACACAATATATCTTAAGCCTTCTGCTGTCTAAAAATCTGTCATTTTTTCCTGCTACTACTATGCATTTTCCCCTTTTCATATATTTTAATGCACTCTGAACAGGCGTCAGATATATATGTCTGACTCTTATCTTATAGTATTCCTCAAAATATCCGGCAAGTGTGGTTCCCATACTTTTGGAGATAAAAACCACATCTTCATATTTCGAAAAATCAACTTTATCAAGCGTTTTTTTAATAAAAGGTATGGATTCCTCAATAAGTCCGTCTATGTCATTTTTATCACCCTTAAGCTTATAATTATAATCGAGTCTTATTATCTCATAGCCCTTGCTTTCAAACACCTTTCCGGCATAATATAGAAGCGGCTTATCCGTGCTGTAATTTCTGCCGGGAAATTCCACCATCAATTTCTTATCTGCCATTGCATCACCTCATACCCTTATTTGTACTCTATTACATCTATATCGCCCACATTAAATATGAGCTCAGGTAAAACAAGATAGGAATATGCATGATACATATCTCTTCTTGATTGTATAATCTGAATATACGAATCCCTGCTGTGATAGCTTATAAGCTCTTGAATTTCAAGATATGACATATCCTCCCTGTCTATTCCGTGAAGGTCACCGACAACAACTATCATATCAAGAATCAAACTTACGGATTTTATGAATTCGAATCTGAAATATGCCTTATTTTTTATCATATCAGTAACAAGCCTGATGAAATCAGACGGTTCAATATCAAACCCGACATCATTTAATGCCTTCGCAAGCTTTGCTTCATCAAGCTCAATATTTTCCCTAATGTAAAAATTATTCATTCCGTCAAATATACCCTCAAGCTTCATATGCTTATAGCAGTCGGTTCTTATATCAAAGGTTTTAAGTCTCAAATGTCCGTAAGCATTGTTAAATTCCTCTGTATCGATTTCTCCGTGAATATACTTCATAATATAGTCTTCAAACCTTGTTTCCTCTGTTTCAACCGAGGAAGTAAACCTGTATATTTCCTCATCGGAAAAATATCCTTTATCCGCCAGGCTCTTTAAAAGGCTTCTCGCTATAATATCACATCTTGACTGTCTGATATACTGAAGTGCGCCGTAGTTTTCAATTGCGTCCATAAGGTCATTAATGTATTTGTACACCTTCATAATGTTGGTTTCCTTTAAAGGTGCATAAGATCTTATCTCTCTTCTCAGTGTCGTAAGCTTGCTCAAGTCGTCAAAATCCCTCTTGAACACATCTTCATAGATATTAATGATATTTGAGGTAACTTCATATAATGAATCCGATATCTCATCTATCTCCTTTTGTGAGAAACCATTATCCAAAAGATCCTTTAGCCTGTCATTGGTTGCAAAATTATAGCAGTTAAATATCAGATCTCTTTCAAGTCTCTCATGAAGCTGCGGCTTTTTCTTTAATTTTTCTATATAATATTCTTTAAGCTTAAACTTAATGTTCTCATTCAAATTTTTCGGAGTTAATCCCTCTATGGAATAATTAACAGATATATACGGCTTATTACCCACCTTTTGCATGACATCATTAATTACATTACCATAACCGAAATGACTTATGCTTTCATTCCATTTTCCCGAGGTTATAAGCTCCTTATATAACGAACAGTCAAGAGGTCTCGGATTAAGACCGAGAATCTCCGCCGGTCTCCAGCTTGCCATATCCGATAGGACATGATTGGTATCAAGATAATCACATTTTGCAAAGGATTTTGCATCAAAGAATTCCTTATCCGTAAGTGCCATAGGCTTATCAAAAAGCTCAACAAGAGGTCTTACCTGAAATATTACGACATTGTCTATGGAATCTATTCCGAACTTTATCTCCAAAGCATCCATATCTCCATAGATTTCTTCTATCTCTTTTATTGCATTGATAAGGCTTAAAAAATCATAATCCAAAAATTCCTGTGAAGTATTATGAGCAATCCATTTGGTCTTTCCGTCCTCCGTATCGAGATCGGTCTTTCCAATGCTCTCATAATTAATCATATAATAAGGTCTTTTATAAATGAAATCTCTTGTAAATGCCACTCCCGAAATAACCAAATTGTTGGAATACCTTTGAATAAGAATTTGTTCATCAAAATAATCAGAAAGCTTATCCTTATCATTACCGGCATACATATACGCCATATTTTTCAACGCTTCCTCAACGTTCTTTTTGTTTCGTGAGTCTATGGCATCAGTCGCATCAAGATGAAGCATCTTTGCGTTATGTATATGCCCGTTATGACGAAGCGAGCTTCTTATAATTATATCATCACCTGAAAAGCGTTCCTTTATCTGTTCATAAACATTTTCAAAATTAACAAATATTTCGCTGACATTTACGCATACTATATCTTCTATGTATGATTTTTTAACCAGATCCTTTAATCTGATAAGCGATTCAGCCTTTGTTAAAAGTAGCGGATTATCCATTATTTAACCTCTTAATCTTTTTATAATATAAATCTTTCGATAACCTCAACAAGTCCGTCTTCATCGCACGTTCCCGTTATATAATCGGCACTGTCCTTTACTATCTGCTGTGCGTTACCCATAGCAACGCCTATACCGGCAAATTTTACCATTGTGGCATCGTTAAAACCGTCTCCGCAGCATATGGTATGCTCCCTGGATATTCCTATAAGCTTTAAAAGCTCAGGCAGGGTTGTCGACTTGTCTACACCGTTTGTGGTAATCTCGATAAAATAAGGCTCCGACCTGAAAACATTGAGTCCCGGGGCAAACATCTTTTTAAGCTCCATCTCACACCTCGGTGCCTTGACATTTGGCTCGGCTGTCATAAGACATTTTATCATATCATAATCCACAAACGCTAAAAAATCCTTAACCTTTTTAAGCGGCATATTGTTAAGTCTTGCCTCATACTGCATATAATTGTCTATTTCCGTACCCGTTATAACCATATCATCCTTATATGTAACCATTCCGATATTGTTATCCAGAGCATACTCATATAAGCCCTTTATAAACCTATTTGGAATACACTTTTCAATTACCGGCTTTCCGGTCTTGCAGTCAACTATCATTCCTCCGTTAAAGGCTATTGCATATCCGCCTTTTTTATCCATATCAAGCCTTTTGACAAACTGCTTCATACCGGGATAAGGTCTTCCTGAGGCAAGTGCAACTATATGCCCCATACCCTGTATTTTCATTATTGCTTCGTATGTCCTCGGAGTTATTTCCTTTTTTGAATTGACAAGGGTCCCGTCTATATCAAGTACAAGTAGCTTTTTATCCATTTTTAATTCCTGCTCTATCTGCCGTGTTTTTTATTATACCCTGTTTATTTTAACATAAGCGTAATGTGTAAACAATAAAAAAATACATTAAAATAAACCAACCGAAATCAAAAAAAACGCCCGAAAAGAATTTCTCTTTTCGGGCGATTATATTAATAATTAATAAACATTTGTAAATCCGAAGCACTGCTCATCCAACAGTTCATCATTTTCATCATAAACTCTGAACAATGTCCAATAATATCCATACTCAGGCTGCCATACAGTCCATAAGCAGTTTTCAGATGATCCGCATTTTCCTGTTGAATAAATCCATGCATCCTTACCCTGTGCAAGCAATGAACAATCCAAAACCAGCATCTCATATTTATATCCGTTATCAGGATTATCGAAGCTTTCAAGGCCTATGAGGTAACCTCCGCCTTCGCCGTCGTAAGGCATCTGGCAGATACCTTTTATTGCCTTATGATAATTGACGCCTAAAACCGCACTTACCTCTGATTTTTCTTCATTACCCACAACTCTTGAATAAGCTACTATTACATAGTCTCCCGATTTTTCAGGAGTCCAGTCAAGCCACTCGTTATTCTTTGTCCAAGGACTTATCTCAAACCATACAGCAGGATTACTGCTATCACATGCAACCCATCTGTATTCAACATCATCGGAAGAATCACTCTTTTCACTTACAAGTCCCGCAACAATTGAAGGATTAGTACTCATACAGTATACTCCCGATGCTTTAACCGTTCCTGTTGAGGTCTTAACTGGTGTCTCAGGTTCTGTCGGTTCCTCAGGCTCTGTCGGTTCCTCAGGTTCTGTCGATTCCTCAGGTTCTGTCGATTCCTCAGGTTCTTCAAAATCTGCTGTCTTATAAATATAGAAGTCTTCATATGCACCCCATGCCTCTGCACCAAAGTCTTTTGCTCTGATACCTATGGTAACTTCCGTACTATCCTCCGTTATCTTTATATTACTAACTTCAGGATTTGACCAGTTATTCCAGCCTGTCATCGTACCCTCATCAGTATATTCGGTATCTCCAACTTTAAAGAAGAAAACTATTTGAGTATCATCACTCTTTGCATCACCTGACAGATATCCTCCTGCTCTGTATATACCCTTATCAAGAGATAATGTCTGATAAAACGTATGTTCGCCACCGCTTCCAAGATAAAAATGCAAATTATATGAGCCGGTTCTTATATTGTTATTACTGTTCTGTGAAGAATTCTTTCTTGCTATACCCGAATTATCAAGAACCCAGTTGCCTTCCAAAGGATCCTCAAAACTTGGATTAATAAGCAGATTAATAGGATTTATCTTCAAGGTACATTTTGCATCATAAGTTTGTCCACCATACTCTTCCGTCGTTCCGGAAATAATATATTCACCTATCCCGTTTGCTTTTGCTGCCTCTAATTCATCTTCATTCCAGATTACATTTACAGATATCTCATTACCGCTTGCAAAGAAAAGATTAACGGTATCCGGAAGAACTATTTCTTCATTAACAACAAATTGTTTATTCTTAAAAGCATCAATATCTAAAATAATTGCAACTAAAGTTTTTTCTTTTTTATCTCCGAAATTCTTTTTGATTTCTTCAATTTGTTTAAAAATTTCTTGTTCATAAGTTTGAACAAAGGACGAATAAAATAAGTCCGAAAAAATAATATCACATAAAATATATAAAAACCTCAATTTATATTCTTTATTAAAATCACCATCATAAAATTGTTCTTCAATATTTTTTACTTCATTTTTTATTTCTTTTATTATATGTATAAAAAAATTGCATTTTTCTCTTAATTCTTTTTGTATTTGAGTAATTAATTCATCAAACGAATTTTTATTGTATTTTTCGTTTATAAGAATTTTTTCGATATAATTCGAAATTATTACGGAAATATTTGAAAAAATATTTTTGGATGTTTTATTTGATATTTCCCATATATTATCTAAAATTAATTTTATTTGATTGTTATTGGTATATGTTTTAAGTCGTTTTAATATTGAGATTATACTTAAGGATGATATTGATATTATGTTATAATATTTCTCGATTATTATTGATGAAAAAAAATAGATAAAAATTTTGGGCTTTAATTCTTTATATTTATTTAGCAGAGTTAATTGATTATTCTTACTGTTTTTTAATTCGATTTTAGTGTCATTTAATTTTAGTTCATTTTCTAGAAAAATATATATATTTTTTTTAATTTGAAAATTATTATATATTAATAATTCATTTTCATTCTTATTTATAATACTAATAATTCTTTTATTAAATAAATCATTTTCTTTTGTTTCAATTAAATTCTTATCTAAATCTATATTTTTTTCGTTACTGATAACATTTATGTTATTTATATTATTTATTTCTTTCTTCTTCTTTATATTTGATAAAGGATAAAATGAATATATTTTATTTGAAATATTTTTAAAACTATTTAATGTATAAAATTTAAAAAATCCTAATGTGGTTGAAAATATTTGAAATTTTGAATTATTTTTATTATTTTCTTGTTTCTGGTTTTCTTTCATTTTTTTTAAAATCATTTTTAAATATCAATTTAAATAACTTTGATTAAAAATAGATCGGAAG
>CALGGL010000216.1 GCA_937915975.1 uncultured Lachnospiraceae bacterium
TGATCGTGACTGGAGTTCAGACGTGTGCTCTTCCGATCTATCTCCTGATCCTGATACTTGGAAAGATCCTTCTCATAGCTATCAGATACAAGGCTTGCAGGGATGAAGATTCTAACTTCATCAACTATTACTGTAAGTCCACCCTCAAGTACCTGTACAACCTTGGCTGTAAGTACTTCCTTGTTGTTAAATGCTTCCTCAATTCTCTTGTTGCCTCTGTCAAGGGCAAGTCTCTTATATGAAAGAATAACCTGTCCGTCAAGATCGTTGGTCTTAAGTACCTTAACATCCATGGTATCGCCAACCTTAACGACGGTTGTGAGATCAATACTGTTGTCGTTGCTGTATTCGTTCTTGGTAAGAACACCATCGGACTTGTATCCGATGTTGAGGATTATCTCATCAGGCTTAACACCTATAACCTTACCCTCGACAACACTGCCGGTTCTTATCTTGTTTTCATTTTCCTCTGATTGTTTTAATAACTCTTCAAAACTTAATTCCGACATACTGTCATGAACCTCCTTAATAATATTATTTGGGGTAGATGCCCCAGCCGTAATACCTACCCTCTTAGCGGATTCAATAACAGCCAAATCCAAGTCAACGAGTGTCTGAATATAGTAAGTATTCTTGCATTGTTTTTTGCTTATTTCATAAAGCTTTTGTGTGTTCGAGCTATGCTTCCCACCTATAACGATCATGGTATCAACAGAAGATGCAAGCTTATCCGCATCTGCCTGTCTGACCTCCGTTGCATTACAAATGGTACTATAAACACGAATATTATAATCTTTTTTAGAAAAAAATTCAACTAAATCTTTAAATTTTCTGTTATTAAATGTCGTTTGAGATACCAAAATCATCTCACCTTGTAGAATATCGGCATATTCTATGGCTTTATTAACAGAATCAATTATAACAGGCTTACTGTTGCACCATCCTATAATTCCCTGCACCTCCGGATGATTTTCGTCACCGGTTATAATAATGGTTTTTCCTTTTTTGCTTTCTTCATCAACAATATTATGAATTTTTTTTACAAAAGGGCATGTTGCATCAATAAGCTCAAAACCTGAATTTTTTATCTTATCGTAAACATTTCTTCCTACCCCGTGTGAGCGGATAACAATTTTATAATTTATACCATCTTCTTTATTATCTGCAAGCCGGTCGAGTGCCTCTTCATCCTCTATGATTTCAACGCCCTTCGAAGCAAGATCATTAACGACCTCTTCATTGTGTATAATCGGACCGTAGGTATAAACCCCGGTATTGCCGTCACTGTTATAAACCTGTTCATATACCGTATCCACAGCCCGCTTTACACCAAAGCAAAAACCTGCGGATTTTGCAACTATAACTTCTCTCATTTACTCACCAATCAACATTTTTATACAAATTAAATCATCTGATTAAGCTGATTATTCTTTCAACAACCTCATCAATAGTCATATCCGAAGTATCTAAAAGTACAGCATCTTCAGCCTGCTTAAGAGGAGCAATATCTCTGTGCATATCCTGATAATCTCTTTTTTCAATATCCTCTTCAATTTTTTCCAGATCAGGAGTTTCTCCCTTTTCAACAAGCTGGTCAAATCTTCTTTTTGCTCTGGTATATACAGAAGCCGTAAGATAGATTTTAAGCTCAGCATTCGGAAGGACAAAAGTTCCGATATCTCTTCCATCCATAATCACGTCATTTGAAGCAGCCAAATCTCTTTGCAGATTAAGTAATTTTTCTCTTACAACCTTCTTTGCAGCAACCTTTGAAGCCATATTTCCGACCTCTTCACGTCTTATGGCTGTACTTACATCTTTATCATTAAGATATATATGCTGAACCTTATCAACGTATTTTATCTTTATATCAATATTATCACATGCTGCTTTTACTGCATCATCATTATCGGAATCAACAGAATTTTCAATTATATATAAAGCTATTGAACGATACATAGCACCCGTATCAACATATATAAAGCCTTTCTTATCAGCAACAAGCTTTGCTATTGTGCTTTTTCCTGCTCCTGCAGGTCCGTCTATTGCTATATTCATCCTTATAATCCTCCTAATCAAGTTAATCAATGTGTCAAGGCTCACGCACGTGTCACATAACCATCCTTGCCGTACTCCATGCTATCTGGAGATTAAAGCCACCGGTAAGAGCGTCTACATCAAGTACCTCTCCGATAAAGCTTAAGCCTTTTACCTTTTTGCATTCCATGGTTTTGGGATTGATTTCTTTAGCACATACACCGCCCTGAGTAATAATTGCTTCTTCAAAGCCTCTCGAACCTGTAATATTAAATTCAAATCCCTTTAACGCTTTTAATAACCTTAATCTTTCTTCCTTAGTTACGGAATGTACCTTTTTATACGGTTTAATTCCGCTAATATCTATTATAACAGGTATAAGACTTTTGGGAAGAAGATTATCCAAAGAATTTTGAAAATTCTTATTACTGTTTTCCTCAAAATCCCTAAGTAATCTTGCATCAAGCTGTTCCTCACTGAGTGCAGGCTTTAAATCAATACTTAATTTTAGCTCTTTATCATAATATTTTGTAAGATAGGATGAAGCAGAAAGAATAACAGGTCCGCTTATTCCGAAATGAGTAAAAAGCATCTCTCCGAAATCCGAATATATTTCCTTCTTCTTATCCTTTTTTAATGCCGTAAATGTTACTTTAACATTTTTAAGCGAAAGCCCCATTAAACGTTTGCAAATATCCTCTTCTTTAACAACAAGAGGAACCAAAGCGGGAACAGGTTCGGTAACAGAAAGTCCAAGTTCCTTTGCCCATCTGATTCCGTCACCCGTGGAACCGGTACGAGGATAAGAAAGACCGCCGGTTGCAACAATAACCATATCCGAAGTAAGAGTCCTTTTCTTATCCTTTTCGTCTATATATTCTACTCCTGTAATCTGATATTTTATTTTATCTTTATCAGATTTTCTATTTGCATAATTATTATTCTTGGCAATATCAACGCTTTCATCTTCAACTGTATCAGCCTCATGATATTCCCTGTAATTTAATCCTGTCACACAGCAATTAAACGAAACCTCTACATCAAGCTTTTTTAATCTGTTATAAAGCGCTGTTATAACATCAGAGGAATGGTCTGATACAGGAAAAACCCTGTTGCCTCTCTCTGTCTTTAACTTAAGCCCAAGCTCATTTTCAAAAAAGTCTATTGTATCAGAAGAATCAAAATTATTAAATGCACTGAACATAAATTTAGAATTGGACACAACATTTTTAAAAAGCTCGTCCTTATCGCAGTTATTGGTCAGATTGCACCTGCCTTTACCTGTGATAAAAAGCTTCTTTCCGGGCTTATCGTTTTTTTCCAATATAACTACTTTTCTACCGTTTTCAGCCAGCTTAATGCCCGCCATCATACCGGCGGCACCACAGCCGATAATTATTGTATCGTACATTTTTTCTCCAAAAATTTATTCATGATTTTCAAATTTATTATCCGGTTCTATAATCTCAACTATATCGGTATTATTATCCTTTAAAGGAAGATAAACTATAAGAAAATATAAAAGCGGAATCCATGCAAGGGTTATAAACATAAAAAAGGTCGATGAAAGCTTGGTTATTATGCAAGCTGTTATATATGCAATGACTGTAAAGATTATTATTGCACTCATAACCTTTCGGATGTCCTTTCCTTGTGTTTCGGTTTTCTTTAGCAGTCCGAATCGACATATCAAGGTAAGAATAAGAGAGCCGAGTGCTGTAATTATATACATTCCGAACATTGCAAATATGCTTACCGCTCCTCCGACAACAAATATCCCCAAATTAACAAAAGGACTTAAATCATCGCCATCGACATAAAAATCATCCACCATTTGTTTATTTGTAAAAAGATGTATACCCAGCACACTAAGACAGCCGCAAGTAACCCAATATATCAGTATTATATAAAGTATAACCGAAGCAAGAAACCTTTTATTTTTCATTAATCAATCTCCCCTTATATTCAAAGTGCTGTCACAAAATCTGTGACAGCACTATAAAAATCATATTACACCGGATATGTTTTATCCTCTGTATTTGCAAGTGATGCATCAATTCCGGTCTCCTGAGCTTCTCTGTACTTGAAGAACTCGGTTGCAACCTGTGGGAACAGTGCATAAGAAAGAACATCCTCATCCTGCTTCTTGTACTGAGCCATTTCCTTTTCAAGCTTTTCAAGCTGTGGCTCGATATCATCTGCAGGTCTGTAGGTAATCGGCTCCTTCATTCCAAGGCTGTCAAGAGCCATCTTCTGAACTTCCTTGTCCATAGGCTTAACAGTCTGACCGTACTTACCTACAAGCAAATCCTTTGATTCCTTTGTCATCATCTTATATCTTTGTCCTGTAACGACATTTAAAACTGCCTGAGTACCGACAATCTGTGATGATGGTGTAACAAGAGGAGGTTCACCAAAGTCCTTACGTACACGAGGTACTTCCTCTAAAACCTCATCAAACTTATCCTCAGCATGCATTTCCTTAAGCTGTGATACAAGGTTAGAAAGCATACCGCCCGGAACCTGGTAAAGAAGTGTCTTAATATTAACGCCCATTACCTTTGGACTTAAGAGTCCGGACTCTAACCACTGCTCACGCAAAGGTCTGAAGTAATCAGCTATCTCAGCCAGCTTAGTCTGATCTAAGCCCGAATCAAACTCTGTACCCTCAAATGCCTTAACCATAACCTCTGTAGCAGGCTGTGAGGTTCCGAGTGCAAGTGGTGACATAGCAGTATCAATTATGTCACATCCGGCCTCAACCGCTTTCATGTAAGTCATTGAAGCCACACCGGAAGTGTAATGTGTATGA
>CALGGL010000217.1 GCA_937915975.1 uncultured Lachnospiraceae bacterium
GTCGTCTCCCTCGAGGGCGTCGCCGACACCAAGAACCATGCCACCTTCACCATCGCCGTCGCCACCACGGCCGGCACCGCGGCCGAGGTCACGATCAACTACGTGATCACCGATGTCGAGAAGGAGCGCAAGTTCGTCTGCGTTGACGAGCACGATATCCCCGAGGTCGCAGTAGTCGACCCCGAAATGATGTATACAATGCCCAAGGGACTTACCGCCGCTACCGGCATGGACGCGCTCACACACGCTATCGAGGGCTATACCACCAAGGCTGCGTGGGAAATGACGGATATGTTCCATCTTGAGGCTATCCGACTTATCTCCAAGAACCTCCGCGGTGCGGTAGAGAATGATCCCGACTGCAGAGAGGGCATGGCTCTCGCGCAGTATATCGCGGGAATGGGCTTCTCCAATGTCGGCCTCGGTATCGCTCACTCGATAGCTCATACTCTCGGTGCTCACTATGATACACCTCACGGCGTTGCCTGCGCTATGATGCTTCCTATCGTTATGGAATTCAACGCAGAAGCAACCGGTGATAAGTTCAAATATATAGCAGAAGCCTTTGATATCAACACAGAGGGTATGAGTCAGGAGGAATACAGAAAGGCTGCTATAGATGCTGTAAGACAGCTTTCTGTAGATGTGGGAATTCCTACTAAGTTGGATAAGCTTAAGGAAGAGGATCTTGATTTCTTATGTGAATCAGCTGCAGCGGATGCATGTGCTCCGGGCAATCCAAAGCCTGCAAGCTTAGAGCAGTTCAGAGAGATGTTTAAGAAACTTATGTAGTGGATTTGAGGATATCGAAGTAGTTATTCGGATTTTTGATTTGAAGGCAATTTTGATGGATTCGGAATGAAATGAGGTGCACAAATGAAAATAGAAGATTTTGCGGATATGGAACAGTTTGAATCTATCATGAGCAACTGGGCAAAGGCTACCGGACTTGCAACCGTGGCAGTCGGTGCTGATGGTAAGTATATATCGGATTGTTACAATTTTACTGATTTTTGTATAAAGCTTACCAGAGGAAGTGAGGAAGGATGCCGAAGATGCGAAAAATGTGATGCTGAAGGACAGGGTGTATATCACTGTCACGCAGGTCTTGTGGATTTCGGTATACCGCTTAAACTTTATGACGGAACCGTTCTTGGATCCATTATCGGAGGACAGGTGCTTCCTAAGAATCCTGATGAGGATGAATTCAGAAGAACTGCAAGAGAGCTTGGGATAAATGAAGATGAGTATATAGAGGCATTGGGTAAAGTTAACGTAAAAACCGAGGAGGAAATAAATGCGTCTGCAAATCTTCTCGGACAGGTAATGAATAATTTTATTAATGCCGAATACAATTCAAAGTATAACGGAACAATAATAGGCAAGCTTAAAAACGGAGTTGTTCAGTGTGAAGAATATGTGGGAAACATAAGGAGTAACACAAAAAATCTGGATTCCATTCAGAGAAAACAGAATATACTTGCGCTTAATGCAAGTATCGAGGCGGCACGTGCCGGTGAGGCCGGACGAGGCTTTTCCGTTGTGGCAAATGAGGTAGGTAAGCTTGCAAAAAGCTGTACGGAGCTTAATAAAGAAATATCCGATAATGTAGGCAACATATCGAAGGTTATTCATGAGCTTACAGAGCTCAAATTTGATGCCTCATTATAAGCCGTGGCAGCCTGAATATGATGCTGTTTTATAAATAAGTATAAGTATAGCAAAAAATTAATAATCTTAACAATCAATTAAGACAGGGAGTGTAAAAAAACATCCCCTGTCTTGATTATTTTATTTAAGATTATTATAATATCTGACAAGCAGTATTAAGGATAATGAAATTCGGGAGAAAAAAATGGTAAAAATATTTGAAACCCATGCACATTATGATGATGAGGCATTTGACGATGACAGAGATGCTATTATAGAGAACTTTAAGGAAAAGGGCATATTTGCCGTGACTAATATCGGTGCGGATATAAACAGCTCGGAAAATACTCTTAATCTGATAAAAAAGTATGATTTTTTCTACGGGGCAATCGGAGTTCATCCTTCCGATGTGGATTGCCTTGAGGTTTTTGGTGATGACATAAAAGCAATAAAGACACTTGAAGCTATGGCGATGTCCTCTGACAGGGTTGTTGCAATCGGCGAGATAGGACTTGATTATCACTATGAGGATACGGACAAGCCTCTTCAGGAAAAATGGTTCAGAAAACAGCTTGAGCTTGCGGGAAGACTTAAGCTGCCTGTTGTTATTCACAGCCGTGATGCGGCAGCGGACACCGTAGATATTATGAAATCCGAACATGCCGAAGCTATAGGTGGTGTAATACATTGCTATTCTTACTCATGGGAAACCGCAAAGATATTTCTTGATATGGACTTTTACATAGGAGTGGGAGGAGTGCTTACATTTAAGAACGGAAGGAAGTTAAGGGAAACTGTTCTTCATACACCTCTTGACAGAATTTTGCTTGAAACCGACAGCCCGTATCTTGCACCGGAGCCATACAGGGGAAAAAGAAACAATTCCGCATATATACCTTATGTGGCGGAAGCGATAGCCGGTATCAAGGGGATATCCGTGGATGAGGTTTATGAAACAACCTGGAATAACGCTGTAAAAATGTACAGAGTGAATGATAAAAATATATAGGAAAAAGATAAAACAATCAGAGAATAATTTAACGAAAAGGAAGTATTATGGAAAAGTTAAGTAATCCTCAGGTTACAATAGAAGTAATAAAAAAATATAATTTTGCGTTTCAAAAACGATTTGGGCAGAATTTTCTTATAGACGGTCATGTTATAGAAAAAATAATCAGGGCGGCAGACATAAAAAAAGAAGATATTGTACTTGAGATAGGCCCGGGAATAGGAACTATGACTCAGTATCTGTCGGAAGCGGCAGGAAAGGTTTACGCAGTTGAAATTGACAAAAATCTGATACCTATACTTGCGGATACCTTATCGGGGTATGACAACGTTACCGTTATTAATGAAGATATTTTAAAGCTTGATATCAGAGATTTGATTAAGGAAGATAAGGGCTCTCTTAAGGTTGTAGCCAATTTGCCGTATTATATAACTACACCGATAATAATGGGACTTCTTGAAAATCATATACCGGCTGTGTCGATTACGGTAATGGTTCAAAAAGAGGTGGCAAGTCGTATGCAGGCAGGACCCGGAAGTAAGGATTACGGAGCGCTTTCACTTGCGGTCCAATATTATGCCGAGCCTTATATCGCCGCAAATGTCCCGCCTAATTGTTTTATGCCGCGCCCTAATGTGGGCTCATCGGTTATAAGACTTACGAATTGGGAGAAACCACCGGTTGGTGTTAAGGATGAGAAGCTGATGTTTAAAATTATTCGAGCCTCATTTAACCAAAGAAGAAAAACTCTTCAAAACGGAATCAATAATTCACCGGATTTAAGCTTTTCGAAGGAACAGGTTGTAAAGGCGTTAAAAGAACTCGGATTAAATGAAAATATAAGAGGAGAAGCTCTTTCGCTTGAACAGTTTGCAAAATTGTCGGATATACTTATTAACGAATAACATACAAATATCTTTATCGGTATAATTGGTCAAGCCTTCGCATATATTATATATATGTTAAAAAAAGCGAGGGTTAGATATGCGAAAGGGAAGATGTGTATCATATATATACCGTTACAGAGATAACGTAAGGTGTGAAAATGCGGGCTTTATCAAGATACAGTGTGTTTCAAACGGAAATGAAAATCAGGCGAGAATTCAAATCGGATTAAAGTTGTATAAAAGAATTGAATGCAGATGTGAGGTATATCTTTTGTATGGAAATTCGGGAAGATTTCTTACGGATATAAATTTTTGCGCCAAAGAAAGAGATACCATAATGAAGCGTATGTTTGTTCCGTGGGATAATCCTCTCGGAGACGGAATACCGCTTGATGATTATTCGGGGCTTTTCTTTTTGTGTGATGACGGTGAACAGCTGCTGGGAATATGGGATAATAAGATTATAAGTCCGGAAGGGATAATAATAAAAAAGCCGGAAAGACCGGAAAAAAAGGAAGAATTCAATAACGAAAATAAAGTTACAGATAAAGCTTTGGAAAAACCGGGCAATGAAAATATAAGTGGTATACCAAGTGAGATACCGACCATAAAAATGGAAGAAAATTGCAGGGATGCCTGCGAAGAAATGCTTGAAACCTATCCGAAGCTTGCTATGTTTGCAGACAGTCAGATAACAGAATGTGTTAAAATTGAACCTCAGGATATAGGAAAACTTCATATGAGCAACTGGAAGCTGGGGGCAAACAGCTTTTTATCACATGGCTTTTATCAATACAGATATATAATGCTCGGACGGGTTAAATTAAGTGAAAATGAAGAAAAGGTTGTTATCGGAGTTCCGGGAGTTTTTACGAATAAGGAAAGATATCTTGCCAATATGTTTGGATTCGGACGATTTATTCCCGTAAAAAAGGAAAAACTTATGACGGGCAATTTCGGCTATTGGATATCCGAGGTGTCAAGAGCATAAAGGTCAAGAAAGATATTGCAACCGTTGACGTTTGCGCAACGGTCGTTTGATCTTATTTTTTTAAAACCCAATTTTTTCGCAAGCTTAATCGATGGAGTGTTATCCGGAGCGATATATGCTGCTATGGTTTTAACAGAATAATATTTTTTCATAACAATTATGCCGTTATAACAGGCTTCGTAAGCAAATCCGCGACCCTGATACAAAAGGTCAAGCTTGTATCCGATTTCGGCGTATCTGTCAGACTTGCCTTGCCTGATATTGAAATTAACGGAACCTATAACTCTGTCGGTTCTGTACGGAATATAGATATAATATCTTAAAAATGAACCGTTTTTATATGCGTTAAATTCGCCTCTTAAGTGATTGATATGGAAGTCCTTTGTAAAAAAATCCGAAGGTCTGGTGGGCTCGTATTTATCGAAAATGATTTTGTTGCGTTTGTAAAGGTCCAAGACCTCACCTGCCTTTAATTCATTTTCAACCTGCAATATAAGATTGTCGGTGTATAAAACGGATGGTCCCATAGTATTTGCCTCATGATTATTTTATTCTTATTCGTTTTAAACGTGACTAACATTTTTATTATATAATGAGTTTTTTTAAAAATCAATGTTTGAGGATTATTAAAAGTATAAAAGCAAAAACATAAGATAAGGAAGGGGCTTTATGGACGAGGACATTAAATATATGAAGCAGGCAGTTAAGCTTGCAAAAAAAGCGGCAGAAGGCGGGGATGTTCCCATAGGCTGCGTGATAGTATATGACGGCAGGGTAATAGCAAGAGGATATAACAGAAGAAATGCCGATAAGACAACACTTGCACATGCGGAAATTCTTGCCATAAAAAAGGCGTCGAAGGTTATCGGTGACTGGCGGCTTGAGGACTGTACAATGTACGTTACTCTTGAACCCTGTCAGATGTGTGCCGGTGCCATAGTTCAGGCGAGGATAAAAAGGTGTGTGATAGGATGTATGAATCCGAAAGCGGGTTGTGCAGGCTCCATCCTTAACCTTCTTGATGTAAAAGAGTTCAATCACCAGGTTGAGATTAAAAGAGGAATTATGGAGGAAGAATGTTCAAAGCTTTTGAAAGACTTTTTCGCCGAACTTAGGGAAAATAAGAAAAAATAAAGGAAAACTGATTTTTGGGAAGTGGTATATGAATGGAATAATGTGACAATAATGTGACAATTATTCGATTAATCTTGACGAAAAGGCATATTTTTTATATACTATTTTAGTATTTTTATAACCACGTTATAAAATTTCCGTGCAGCCGGGGAGTTAGCGGTGCCCTGTACCTGCAATCCGCTACAGCAGGGGTGATGGTTGACTTAGGGGTGTTTTCTTGCGAGGCTGCCCTTGGTAAGTGGCGTTGATGTTTGGGTCTTGCGCGACAGGAACCCGTGAACCGTGTCAGGTCGGGAACGAAGCAGCACTAAGCGGGAGCTTCTGTGTGCCGTAAGGTCGCCTGGGCTGAGTTAACTGCTAAGGTAACGCTTGTGAGAGCATCACGAAGTCAGCCGCACGGTATTAATTTAATATTTTTTGTTTTTATACAATGATTCGTAAACCGGACGAATTAAGACATCTTACTTTTGGGGTTTAACTGAATTTACTTATGAGGAGGTTACTATGAATAACGAAAAAAGTCGTATCAGCCGTTCTTTGCTTACGGCAATTACAATTCCTGACGCTTTGATACTTGCAGCTTATCTTTTAGAGGTTATAAAGGGTGAGCGTACCATAGGATATTACAGCGTTCTTGCCGTTCTTATACTTGTTCCGATTATAATTGCATGGCTTTCTTATAAAGCAAATCCGGAGGCAGATGCCTGCCGTTACATAGCAACTCTCGGATATATAACCATGTACACTATGGTATTGTTTACCGGTGATACTGCCATGGTTAGTATGTACATAATTATTCCGATGAGTTACCTTATAGTTTGTGCGGATCCCAAGCTTCTTATGTTTTCAACTGTATATTCGATATTGTCCAATGTGGCGGCGGTTGCATATAAGGCAGTCGGTAAAGGACTTACAAGTGCGGATGATATTGCCGATTATGAGATTCAGATACTTGCAATATCCATATTTATGATATTCCTTTACAGGTCTACAAAACTTCAAAAGCAGATTAATGATGCAAGGATGGCAAAGGTTGTCGAGCAGGAAAAGCAGGCACAGAATACCCTTGAACATATACTTAAGGTTGCGGACAGTGTAACAAGAGAAACACAATCTGTTCTTTCTATGGTAAATGAGGTTGCAGACTCTTCAAATATTACTGCTGGCAATATGGAAGAGATTACTACAGGAACAAGCCAGACCTCTGATTCTATACAGGAACAGCTTTCACAGACAGAACAGATACAGGGTATAATCGAAGAGGTTAATTCCGCTGCGGACAATATGCAGATTATGATAAAGGACAGCTTCAAGAATATCGAAACCGGTGTTAACAATATGGATTCCCTGACGGAGAGCGCTTCCTACGTAGAGCAGATAAATAAAGACCTAAACAGTGAAATGACTGCGCTTGTTGAAAAAGCCAATCACGCACTTAATATCATACAGATAATTCAGGATATAGCCAGCCAGACAAACCTTCTCGCACTTAACGCTTCCATAGAGGCAGCGCGAGCAGGCGAATCGGGAAGAGGCTTTGCGGTTGTTGCAGATGAAATAGGAAATCTTGCGCAGCAGACAGCAGAGGCAACAGAAAACATAAGTACACTTCTTGATGAGCTTCAAAGAGGTGCAAATGCAGCCAATACAGCGGTTGATAATGCAGTTGAAGCGGGAAGCAACCAGAACAGTCTTATCCTAAGCACAAGGATGACCTTTGAGCAGATAAGAGATACAATCTCTGATGTGGCAGAAAATGCTAAGCAGGAGGCTGAGTCAATTGAAAATCTTCTTTCGGTTAATACTGAGCTTGTATCAAGTGTGGAAACCATCTCCGCTATAAGTGAAGAGGTTACTGCTACAACCCAGCAGGCTCACGAGATGGCACAAAAGAACGTTGAGCTTTCCGACAATATGAAGTCAAGCATAGAAAGACTTTCCGCATCTGTAAATGAATTAAAATAGAAAAATAATAGAGACAGGTGTCCTGACACATTTTTAGGTACACGCAAATCTCGCTGACGCTCACGATTTGCTTTGCACCTAAAATTGTGTCAGGGCACCTGTCCCTTTGTTACTTAACCCTGTCATATGCTTGTCTAACATTTTTCGGGTTCGTCGTATTCAACACCCATAGTGTCGACTGTTACGGTTTTGATAACCTGATCCTCGAGAGGTCTGTCAGCCCAACCTGTAGGTGTCGTTGCGATTTTGTTTACCACATCCATACCTTCAGTGATTTTTCCGAAAGCTGCGTAAGCTCCGTCAAGATGCGGAGAGGTCTTATGCATAATGAAAAACTGTGAGCCTGCCGAGTCAGGCATCATTGAACGCGCCATAGAGAGGACACCCGGCTCATGCTTTAAGTTGTTTGCAAAGCCGTTGTCGGCAAATTCACCCTTGATTGAGTATCCCGGACCTCCGGTTCCGTTTCCGTCAGGATCACCGCCCTGAATCATAAAGCCTTCTATGACTCTGTGAAAGATTAATCCGTCATAAAAGCCCTTTTTTACAAGTGAAATAAAGTTCTTAACAGTGTTTGGAGCAATGTCCGGATAAAGTTCAAATTTCATTACTCCGCCGTCTGTCATGGCCATTGTAATAATTGGATTTGCCAAATTCATCATCCTTCCTTGAAATTTTCTATAAAAGATGTTACTATAATAACGTTAATGTAAAATTACGTCAAGTATGTAATTTTTTAAGAGAGGTAGTAGTTGTGGCTAAATTTATTAAAAGCATAATATTAATAGTTGCGGTCTTTGCGCTTGGATCGATTTTTTATGATTACGGCAAGGGCTGGTATGATATATATCAGGAGGAGTATAAGGGAACTACATCAACGGTTGGCGAAGATGTCGTGATTGAAGTTCCGGAGGGCGCTGCAGCAAAAACAATAGCAAAGACCTTAAAGGAAAAGGGACTGATTCATTTTGAGAGAGCTTTCCTGAAAAGATATCAGGAGTCGGGCTATCGTATTCAAAGCGGAACATATACGCTTAATACAGGTATGAGCACTCTCGATATGATTATTACCATGAGTCCGGTTATCGAGGCGGATGAGAAGATTGATACTCTTGTTATTCCGGAGGGCTTTACCATAGAGCAGATAGCTGCAAGATGTGAGAAACAGGGTATATGTACCGCACAGGAATTCTTAAACGCGGTTAACTCCGTCACAACGGAGGATTTCCCTTATCTTGCGGATGTTCCGGCAGGTGCAAATGTAAAATACAGACTTCAGGGATATATATTCCCTGCAACCTATGATATATACGAATATACAACAGCGGAATCTCTCGTTAAGTGGATGCTTGAAACATTTGAAAACAATTACACTATGGATTTACAGGTAAGAGCTGAGGAGCTTGGATATAACTCTTACGAGGTTATTACTATGGCTTCTATTATAGAACGTGAGGCAAAGATAGAAGAGGAAAGATCTATTATTGCCGGAGTTATTAATAACAGACTTAAGGCAGGCATGCAGCTTCAGATGTGTCCGACAGTGCTTTATCCTCTGACTGACGGTATGTATGATCAGAGTAAGGTTTATTATGAGGATTTGGAACTTGACTCACCTTATAATACTTATAAGTACGAGGGACTTCCTGTGGGACCTATATGCAATCCGGGACTTGCCTGTATCAATGCGGTACTTTATCCTCAGGAGCATAATTATTATTACTACCATATCGATAATGAAGAAGAGGGTACTCATGTATTTACCGAGACATACGAGGAGCACGTGGATACCCAGATTATAGGTGGACCAAACGGTATTCCGGAAGATGAGGTTGACAACTATTAAATCTTTGGAAAGATAAAAATTATTGTAAAACATACATTATAATACTGAAGAAAATAAGAATTTATCATATAGATAAAACTAACCGAGAGAAGGAGGGGCATTATGAGGACGTTTTATTTCAAGGCAAGGAATATAGGACAGGAAAAATACCTGACTTATACTATGGGGGAAGAAACGGAACTCGACGAGGATGTGCTTGACTATTGCGAAGACAATGATGTTAAGGAACTCGTTGACATTATCTATGAGGAGGACGATGATTATGATTATCTTACCTATGATATAACAGGTAAGCAATCATTAAACGAGCTGATGGCGGATGAGGTAAGCAGTGAACAGGCACTTTTCATAGTAAGAAATGTTGCGGGCAACCTTATATCCGTTAAGGAACAGGCTATACAGCTTTCGTATATTTTGTTAAACAGGGAATATGTTTATGTGGGGGATAATAACGACATATTCTTTATCTGTGTGCCAGTAGAAAACAAGGGATCATTGTCTGTAGAATTTAAAGGATTTTTAAGACAGCTTCTTGCCAATATGAAGTATAACGTTGATGAGGATTTAAGCTTTGTAGGAAAGCTTCTTACTTATATAAACGGTGATAATTTTAACCTGAGAGGTCTTGTGGGACTTACCGAGGCGTTGATGGAAGAGGCAGGTATTGATTACGAAGAAGCCGGAACCATAGAAACCGACGGCGTCGAGATTGTTAATTCAGAACCGGAAGAAGAGCCGGATCAGGAGACAAAGGAAGCAGGAAATGTAACGGATTTCATGAGTGATGCCGATGACGAACCGCTTCCGGAGATTGGCGATGATGAAACCGATGAGGAGGAAGAACCTGAACCTGTAGATGAGGAGCTTGACAGCATACTTCCTACGGGAATGAAGTTTGACGAGAGTGAAAATGTTATAGAAAATATAGATGATATCGGACAAACCAAGCAGACAGAGAATGTACCGACAGTTGAAGTTAATGAAGCTGTTCAGGATGCACCGGCAGCCGAAGAAAGCAAAGCGGTAGAGGACGTATCGGCAACCGAAGAAAGCAAAGCGGTAGAGGATATACCGACAGTTGCTCAAACAGAGCCTGCCGAAATTCCGGAGATAGCGGTTGGCGATGACTTTAAACCGGCAGCCGAAGCTGTTACAGAGTCGAAAGAAGAACCTGAAATCAAGCTTGAACCTATATCAAAGCCGGAAGATGTACCTCCTGTCAAGCCTGTTAAGAAGGAAGAAGATTTAGATGTAATTAAGAATAAAATTAAAGAACTGGTAGGAGATGTTCCTACAGCCAAGACAACCAATGATGATCCTAAGAAGGTAAAGACATTGGCGGATCTTGAAAATATGCTTGAGGAGAACAAAAAGCCTGCGCCTAAGAAAAACGTTGTTAAGGTAAACAGAGCAGCGATAATACAAAGTATCGCAGAACACGAGGCAGAGACAGAGGAGCTTTCGGAGGAAGAGTTAAATAAGTCAAAGGATAACCAGACGACTGATTCGAAGTCTGAAGTAAAGGCTGAAGAAAAAACTGAGGAAGCGGCGCCGGAGCCGGTAAAAACCAATTCCCTTCTCAATGCACCAAAGGCAATGCCTTATCTTATCAGGGTTAATACAGAAGAAAGAATTATGCTTAACAAGGCTACATTTAAGATTGGAAAGGCGTCAAGAGGAGTTGATTATTCCGTAAGCGGAAACGGTGCGGTAAGCAGACAGCATGCGGTTATCATACAAAAGGACGGTGTATGTTATATAAAGGATAACAAGTCCACCAATCACACATATGTTAATGACAAAGAGGTTGAAGAGGGCAAGGAGGAAATCCTTACTCACGATTCGATAATTAAGCTTGGTGATGAAGAATTTTTATTCAAAATCAGATAGCTTTTGAGTATAGATAAAATCAAAGAGAAGCAATTTGTAAATGTGGGATTACAAAGTGTATGGAGGTAAAGGTATATATGAAAAAACTCGAATTATCAGTAACAAAAGAAAACGGATGTGACGTAATACGTTATGAACTTCTGGGAAATGAAGAATACGATGAAAGAATAGCAGACAAGGTCAATCAATTGGCTAATGTGATTCCTTTCCAGTTTGATAATAAGGATGGAAAAAGGATAATCACAACATATGTAAGAGAGACATACACCCTTGAAATGCTGTTTTCAAAGCAGCTTCAAAAAAGAGAAGTTTTGTGCCTTTTGGGTGAACTTATATCTGTTTTCGACATGGGAACACAGGGAATACCTGTAAGCTATGTTGTTAAGGATTATAATTATATCTATGTTAATGAAGAGTCCATGAAAGTAAAATGCATTCTTGTTCCTGTTAAGCAGGATGCAATTGCACTTTCCGAGATACCGGAATTTTTCAGAAATGTAATTTCAAGAATGTCATTTGATGAAATTGATATGGACAATTATGTTGCAAAGCTTCTTACAATAATAAATACAAAGGATTTTTCAACTTTAAAGCTTAAGACCTATATAGATGACGAGCTTGCAAAGATGGGAGCAGACATTCAGGTAGAGGGCAACACCGCAGTAGTCAAGGGACCTAAGGAACTCACGGGTGCCACAGTTTCGGCACCTGACCTTCGCGCAGGCGCAGCGCTTGTTATGGCAGGTCTTGCAGCCGAGGGATACACCATCGTTGAGCAGATCGAGTACATAGAGCGCGGCTACGAGGACTTCGAAAAGAAGTTAAAGGGCCTTGGCGCCAGCATCACAATCACCACTCAGGGCGATGACAGAGCGGTAAAGAAATTTAAGATGAAAACGGCTTAAGCCGCACAGAATAAAAGAAAACCTGCAGGCGGTTGTCTGCAGGTTTTATTATTATCAAAGAAGTGCGTCGATGTTGATCTTCGGGTCTAAGGAGAGGTCTATGTACTTTCTTCCGACCTTTACGATGGGACGCGACAGGGCGAAGCGGTTCATCATGACTATCTTGCCCTCGGTGCCGTCGCTTAAACGAACGCGGCTGTTGATATATGTGAGGTTCAGGTGCTCTAAGAAGCACATGAGGAAATGCGTGTCAAACTGCGATAGGCCTTCTGTCTCGAAAAGATGGATGACATCGAAGGGACAGATGGGAGCGCGGTAGGAGCGGGCTGCTGTCATTGCTTCGTAAACATCGGCAATGGCAACGATCTTCGCAAAAGGCTCTATCTGCGAGTCCTTAAGACCCATGGGATAGCCGGAACCGTCGCAACGCTCATGGTGCATCATGGCGGAAAGCTTGATGCGGTTGTCTATGGGCTGTGGACGAAGGATTTCGTAGCCGCGGGCTGCGTGCGTCTTAACCTTGCTGTATTCCTCGGCGTTAAGTGAGGAAGGCTTTGTGAGGATATCCTGAGGGATAACGGATTTACCGATATCGTGCAGAAGACCGCTGAGCGTAAGGATCTCAAGATCAAGTTTTGAATAGCCGAGCCAGTTGCCAAGAACATAGCAGATAAGCGAAACGTTCAGGCAGTGTGCGTAGGTTTCATCACTGTAATCACGCAGGCAGTGGATCATATCGAAAACATGAATACCGTTTCTGGACTGCTGGAGCATACCCTGAACGCTTTCGAGCAGAACGGCCTGATCCGGAACATTACCCGTAATGATGGAGTTGAACTCCTTCTGCAGGGATTTTACGGACTTTGGCATAGCGTTCTTGTAGTACTGGAACTCGGGTGTATTCCTGA
>CALGGL010000218.1 GCA_937915975.1 uncultured Lachnospiraceae bacterium
AGATGAATCTAGAAGAATTAGTTTTTTAGAAAATATAAAAGATACACAAGTTATTATAACATGTACACATAAATTTGAATTGAAAAATTCTAAATATTTTGAAGTAAAAAATGGAGAAATAAAAAAATAATAAAAAAAATATTTGACAAATTTTAAAATTAACATTATTATATTGTTATGGAAAAATTATACGGAAAGGGAGACTTATATGGAAAAATACGAACATAAATACGGTGCAGAGCAAATTCAAGTATTGGAGGGATTGGAAGCCGTAAGAAAAAGACCAGGTATGTATATAGGAAGTATCTCAGTTAGAGGATTACATCATTTGGTTTATGAAATTGTTGATAACAGTGTTGATGAGGCACTAGCTGGATATTGTAAAAATATAAATGTTACAATTGAAGAAGGAAATATTATTTGTGTTGAAGATGATGGTAGAGGAATACCAGTAGACATACATGCAAAAACAGGAATTTCCGCAGCAGAGACAGTATATACAAAGCTCAATGCAGGTGGAAAATTTGGTGGAGATAGTGGATACAAAGTATCTGGAGGTCTTCACGGAGTTGGTGCATCTGTTGTTAATGCTCTTTCAAACTGGCTTGAGGTTGAGGTATCACGTGACGGTAAAATTTACAGACAGCGTTACGAAAGAGGACATGTAATATATAAACTTAAAGAGGTTGGAAAGACCGACAAGACAGGAACCAAGGTTACCTTTGAACCGGATGATACAATTTTTGATGATGTAGTATTTGAATATGATATACTTAAAACCCGTCTTCGTGAGATGGCATTTCTTACCAAGGGACTTAAGATTACCCTTGAGGATAAGAGAGAAGGTCAGGAGAAAAAGGGTGAATTCCATTATGAAGGTGGTATAAAGGAATTTGTTGAATACCTTAACAGACACAAAAATGTACTTTATGATAAGGTTATTTATTGTGAAGGTCAAAAGGATGATATATATGTTGAGGTAGCACTGCAGCATAATGATTCCTACAATGAAGCAACCTACAGCTTTGTTAACAATATAACCACTCCTGAGGGAGGTATGCACCTTACGGGCTTCAGAAGTGCTATTACCAAGGTATTTAATGATTACGCAAGAACCAATAAGATTCTTAAGGATAAGGAGGAAAACCTTTCCGGTGATGACTTAAGAGAAGGTCTTACTGCTATTGTAAGTATCAAAATTCCTGAGCCGCAGTTTGAAGGACAGACCAAGCAAAAGCTTGGTAATGCCGAAGCAAGAACAGCGGTTGAGGGTATAGTTTCGGAGAAGCTTACCTATTTCCTTGAACAGAATCCTCAGGTGGCAAAGGCAATTGTCGGTAAGGCTGTACTTGCTCAAAGAGCAAGAATGGCAGCAAGGAAGGCAAGAGATGTTGCAAGAAAGAGTTCACTTGAAAGCAGTATGGCACTTCCGGGTAAGCTTGCCGATTGTTCTGATAAGGATCCTAAGAATTGTGAAATATATATAGTCGAGGGAGATTCTGCGGGTGGTTCAGCTAAGACCGCAAGATCAAGAGCAACTCAGGCAATACTTCCTCTTCGTGGTAAGATTCTTAATGTTGAAAAGGCAAGAATAGACAGAATTCTCGGAAATGAAGAGATTAAGGCTATGATAACAGCCTTCGGAACAGGTATTAAGGAAAACTTTAATATAGAAAAGCTTAGATATAACAAGATTATCATTATGACGGATGCCGATGTAGACGGTGCTCATATAGCAACACTTATGCTTACCTTCTTCTATAGATTTATGCCGGATCTTATAAGACAGGGACATGTATATCTTGCACAGCCTCCTCTTTACAAGCTGGAGAAAAATAAGAAGACATGGTATGCCTACAGTGACGATGAGCTTGCTAAGATACTTGATGAGGTAGGACGTGATAATAACAACAAGATTCAGCGTTACAAAGGTCTTGGTGAGATGGATGCAGAGCAGTTATGGGATACAACCATGGATCCCGAAAAGAGAATTCTTCTCAGAGTATCCATAGATGATGACAATGAATCAGAGCTTGACGTAACCTTTGATACACTTATGGGTGAAAGAGTTGAGCCAAGACGTGAATTTATAGAAACAAATGCGAAGTTCGTAAAGAATCTCGACATCTAACGGAGGTAAGGTTTAAATGGATGAGAATACAATTTTTGATAAAGTCCAGGAAGTAGATTTGAAGAAAACAATGGAAAACTCATACATTGACTATGCGATGAGCGTTATCGCTGCCAGAGCTTTACCGGATGTAAGAGATGGTTTAAAGCCTGTTCAGCGAAGAATTCTTCATTCTATGGTTGAACTTAGCAACACACCGGACAAGCCGCACAGAAAATGTGCGCGTATTGTCGGTGATACAATGGGTAAATACCACCCACACGGTGACAGCTCCATATATGAAGCATTGGTTAAGCTTGCACAGGAGTGGAATACAAGATATCCGCTTGTAGACGGACACGGTAACTTCGGTTCCGTGGATGGCGACGGTGCTGCTGCGATGCGATACACAGAGGCAAGACTTTCCAAGATTTCACTTGAAATGGTTGCAGATATCAACAAGGATACGGTTGATTTTGTACCGAACTTTGATGAAACCGAAAAAGAGCCGATAGTATTGCCAAGCCGTTATCCTAACCTTTTGGTAAACGGTACATCAGGTATAGCTGTAGGTATGGCTACCAACATACCGCCGCATAATCTTCGTGAGATAGTTAATGCGGTAGTTAAAATTATTGATAACAGGGTACTTGAGGACAGAGAAACCGACATAGAGGAAATCTTAGAGATAGTTAAAGGTCCGGATTTTCCTACCGGAGCACAGATATTAGGTACCTCAGGTATAGATGAGGCTTACAGGACAGGAAGAGGCAAGATTAAGGTAAGAGCTATATCCGAGATAGAGCCGATGGCAAACGGCAAGCAGAGAATCGTTGTTACCGAGCTTCCTTATATGGTCAATAAGGCTAAGTTAATCCAGAAGATTGCCGAGCTTGTTAAGGAAAAGAAAATAGACGGTATAACAGACCTTCGTGATGAGTCCTCACGTGAAGGTATGAGAATAGTTATCGAGCTTAGAAAAGACTGCAATGCCAATATAATTCTTAATCAGTTATATAAGCATACACAGATGCAGGATACATTTGGCGTAATTATGCTTGCTCTTGTAGACCAGGAGCCTAAGATACTTAATCTTCTCGAGATGCTTGGATACTACTTAAAGCATCAGGAGGATGTAGTAACAAGAAGAACAAAGTTTGATCTTGATAAAGCGGAAAGAAGAGCACATATAGTAGAAGGCTTACTTATAGCCCTTGATAACATTGATGAGGTTATCAAGATAATAAGAGGCTCCAAGGCGGTAGCCGATGCTAAGCTTGCTCTTATGGAAAAATTCGGACTTACCGAAATTCAGGCTGAAGAGATAGTTAATATGCGTCTCCGTGCTCTTACCGGTTTGGAAAGAGAAAAGCTTGAAAATGAGTTCAAGGAGCTTATGGCAAGAATAGCTGAGTTACGTGCAATTCTTGCAGATGAGAAGAAGCTTCTTGGAGTTATCAAGGAAGAAATCCTTATACTTGCTACAAAGTACGGTGACGACAGAAGAACTTCAATCGGTATAGATATGGATGATGACTTAACCGTTGAAGATCTTATCAAGAAGGAAAATGTAGTTATTGCCATGACTAAGCTTGGTTATATCAAGAGAATGACGGTCAATAACTTCAAGAGCCAGAACCGTGGCGGTAAGGGAATAAAGGGTATGCAGACCATAGAGGATGACTTCATAGAAGACCTCTTTATGACTACAACCCACCATTATATAATGTTCTTTACCAATATGGGTAAGGTATACAGGCTTAAAGCATATGAGATACCTGAGGCAAGCAGAACCGCAAGAGGAACGGCAATCGTTAACCTCCTTCAGCTTATGCCGGATGAAAAGATTACGGCCGTTATACCTATCCTTAAGTACAGAGAAGACAGATACTTGTTTATGTGTACAAAGAATGGTATAGTAAAGAAGACCAAGATTACGGAATATGCAAATGTAAGAAAGTCCGGTCTTGCAGCCATAACTCTTAAGGAAAATGATGAACTTATCGAGGTTAAGGCTACGGATAACAGAAAGGATATCCTTCTTGTTACAAAGCACGGTATGTGTATCAGATTCAATGAATCTGATGTAAGAAGCACCGGAAGAACCTCAATGGGCGTTATCGGTATGAATGTCAATGACGGTGACGAGATCATCGGCATGCAGCTTGATACCCAGGGTGATGCACTTCTTATAGTATCCGAAAACGGTCTCGGTAAGCGTACACCGATAGATGAATTTACCCCTCAGAGACGTGGCGGTAAGGGTGTTAAGTGTTATAAGATTAACGAGCGCTCCGGTGAGGTAATAGGCTTTAAGGCAGTTAATGACGATAATGAGATAATGCTTATAACCAATCAGGGAATTGTTATAAGAATTCTTTGTAAGGATATATCCAGACTCGGAAGAATAACAACCGGCGTTAAGCTTATTAATATGGACATCGAGCATGATGTTACGGTTGCAAGTATTGCAAAGGTAAGACAAAAGTCGGCAGAGGAATCTGAGTCTCTTGAAGCACTTGAAAAAGAGATGAATGAAAATGATAATGCGGAAGGTGCACCTGAGGTTGAAGAGAATTTTGATGAAGGTGAAGCTTCGGCAGATGAAACTAATGAGTAAGAGGTGTCAGGTTTTTTGATGGATACCTATGAAAAACAAGAGGTGATAAAATATGGGCGATACAATAAAGGAAGGCCTTGAGGGCTTAAGTAAAATAGATGGTTTTGCAGACCACTTATACATAGCGATTTACTGGGTCGGTGTAATATTTATTATACTTTTTGTTGCCTATTTATTCGCAGCCTTAAACTGTTACTTAAACAGAAAAAGAAGAGGCGTATCAAGTGCCGACAACGACGACTTCCTTGATGATTAAACTTCTGTTTATCGCAGTAAGACAGATATCAGGTTGGTTAATATACTGAAC
>CALGGL010000219.1 GCA_937915975.1 uncultured Lachnospiraceae bacterium
CGGCGAGAAAAGAAGCAAGATTGGGAAGAGCTCGAGTCTTCCGGCAAGCATATCAAACATGAATACATATTTTGAAAATGCCGAGTAGCATGTAAAATTACACGTCGGTCCTACTTGATTTAATCCCGGACCAATATTATTAATAGTCGCTGCAACCGCAGTAAAGTTTGATGTCATATCCTTATTTTCATATGATATAAGAAGAAGGGATATACAAAAAATTATAATATAGGTCATAAAATAAACGTTAATTGAACGCAAGGTTTCATGACCTATAACCTTATCCTCTATCTTAATCTTCTTAACACTCTTAGGGAAAAGGAATGAAACTATCTCCTTTTTAACCGTCTTCGCCATAACTATAAAACGGGAAACCTTGATACCGCCACCGGTGCTGCCGGCGCAAGCTCCAACAAACATAAGCATAACAAGAATCGTTTTGGAAAGTGACGGCCATGTATCAAAATCGGCAGTTCCGTATCCTGTTGTAGTTATGATTGAGCCCACCTGAAAGAACGAATGTCTTACTGTTGCACCGATTGAACCGATTTTATCATATATATTAATACAGATTGTCGTAACAGCAACAATAATGATTATAAAATAAATTCTTACTTCTTCTATCTTGAACGCCTGCTTAAGCTTTCCGGATATAAGAAGAAAATAAAATGTAAAATTAACACCGAAGAGCACCATAAATATACCTATTACCCACTGCTGGTAAACGGTACAGCTCATAATACTGTCATTCCAAATACTAAGTCCTCCTGTACCGGCAGTACCAAAGGATATGGTAAGTGCTTCAAAAGGATTCATACCTCCGAAAAGCAAAAGTACAACCTCAATGACAGTCATAACAAAATATATGGCATAAAGATAAAAGGCGGTATCTCTTACCTTCGGTACAAGCTTTCCGACAGAAGGCCCCGGGCTTTCCGCCTTCATAAGATTCATATTGGAGCCGCCTGCCATAGGTAAAATGGCAAGTAAAAATACCAGAACTCCCATACCTCCTATCCAGTGTGTAAAGCTTCTCCAGAAAAGCGATGCATGTGACAATGCCTCAACATCTGATAAAATGGTAGAACCGGTTGTTGTAAAACCTGAAACCGTCTCAAAAAGAGCATTTGTAAAATTAGGTATATCATCGTTTAAGACAAAAGGCAGACATCCCAAAACTGATAGAATAATCCAGCTTAAGGCTGTTGTTACAAAGCCCTCCTTAAGATAAAATTTCATATCCTTAGGCTTATGAAAAACTATTATAGTTCCTACAAGTGCCGCCGCAATGGCTACATATAAAAATCCAAGCCCCTGCTTCTCCCCATAGATAACAGCCACAAGACAAGGCAGCATCATACATGCTGCCTCAATATCCATAATCCATCCCAAAACATATATAACAACGCCGTAATTCATTATCTCATCCTCTAATCCGATTAATTACTTAAGTATATCCTTCAAATCCTTAAAGCCTGTATGAGTTGTTACTATAACAACCTTATCATTTTCCTGGATGATGTCATCACCTTTCGGTATAATGATTTTTCCGTTTCTGTTAATGCAGGCAATCAAAAGATTATCCTTAAGCTTAAGCTCCATAATATGTTTTCCGACTACCGGAGAATTCTTTTCGGTATTAAACTCTATCGCCTCTGCTTTATTATCAAAGATATGATAAAGAACCTCTATATTGCTTCCAATACCGTTTTGTGTAGCTCTGACATGACCGATAATCGTCTCGGATGTCATATATCTCGGATATAATATGCTTCCCATATCAAGATTATCTATAACGTCATGGAAAGAGCTTCTTTTAATCTTAGTAATAACCTTAGCAGATGTAAATTGTCTTGCAAAAAGTGTAATAAGAATATTTTCTTCATCAAGACCTGTAAGCGGTACAACAGAATCGGTCTCCTCAATACCCGATTCACGCAAAACAGACTCATCGGTTCCGTCACCGCATATAACAAGTGCCTTAGGAATAAGCGCACTGAGTTCCTCGCACCGTTTCATATCAATTTCAACAATCTTAACATCAATATTCATCTCGGTAAGCTGCTTTGCAAGATAATATGAGGACTTTCCTCCTCCGATTATCATACAATTCTTTACCTGATGTGTATCGATATCAATCTTCCTAAAAAAGTTCTGAGTATTAATAGGTGTAGCTATAAAGGTGATATAATCCTGTCCCTTAAGAACAAATGAACCGTCCGGAATAACAAGCTCACCGCCTCTTTCCACACCACAGACCAAAAGCTGTGAATTATAATTCCTTATGTCGGATACATGCGCTCCGTCAAGTACATTTCCGTCGGGAAGCTTAAATTTTATAAGCTCGGCATGACCTTTGGTAAATGCGTTAATCTCCTCAGCCATAGGAAGTCTGAGTAATCTTGCTATCTCTCTTGCGGTTTCAAGCTCCGGATTAATAATAAGAGAGATACCAAGCTTTGACCGAAGATAGGCAAGCTCATCACTGTAGTCGGGATTCCTTACTCTGGCAATTGTTGCACAGTGACCAACCTGATTTGCTATAGTACAACAAAGCATATTTAATTCATCAGACTCCGTAACCGCTATGAGAATATCGGCATCATTAACACCCGCATCAAGCAAAACCCTGTAGCTTGAGCCGTTACCTGCTATACCCATAACATCATAGGTTTCGGAAACCCTGTCAACCAAATCACTGTTTGTATCAATAACGGTTATATCGTGCTTTTCATTTACCAATCTCTCAACCAGAGTATTTCCAACCTTACCGCATCCGACGATGATTATCTTTAAGCCTCTGTTTTTCTTAAATGGATTCTCCATAGCTTTCTCCCGCTTCCTTCATCAAGTATAAGATTAAGAAAATTAAATTAACTTCTTAAGTGAATCAATCGCACCTGCAGCCTTACCTGCACCAAGCTTAGCCTGAACACCCGATACAACCTTATCAAGCATTCCGTCAGGAATATCTATACCGGAAGCCTTTTCAATTGCTTTTTCCGGGTTTGCCTTAAATTCCTTTTCAAAATCCTTATCATTTTTTACCTTATCAACTATCTTTGTTACCTGATCCTTAATATCCATCTTTCTTTCCTCCTGATTAATCATATAATATTTTTATTAAGTCTCGTATGAGTATATCTATCAGCATAAATCCGGATATGCAAACATATCCTTGTTTACCTCATCGATATGAAGTCCGCGGTAGCTTTCTTTGTCAACAGCATTATATGCATCCTGAAGCATTTTTGAACATTCCAAAAATGATAACGGAACACCGATAAGAATATCGTCTATGGAGATTTCTATTTCACCATGGTTAAATGCTATAGTGTCCTCAGGCGTATTATAAGGCTCCGAAATAAGTATATTCTTGACAGCCTCCGAAAAATGCGGCATGGCAGCAGGAAGAGAGATAAATCTCTTGTTAATAAGCTTCTCTTCCGAGCCCTCCTTAAGAACGCACATCTTCTTCTTTTCGGTTTTTTCGCTTAAGCCTTCAACAAAGACCTTGGCCGCACCTGTCATAATCTCATCACGCTTTTCATTGGATGCGGATACAAACATAATATTGGTCTCCTGAAGTGTAGGCTTATTATCCGCAAATGCAACAGAGATAAGCTTTTCAGGCGCATATACACCGACACTGACGAATATATTTCTGTATATTCTCTCCATAACATCCTTTACCGGAACAGGTCGTGAGCTGTCAATATCAGCCTCATGCTCAACCATAAGCTCTATTAATCCTCTTCTTAACTCATCTATACGAGCATCCGTCACATAATCAGATGGTAAAAACTCATGTCTTGCAGCCCCCTTCAGGGTATAATTAATAACCTTCGAACCTCTCTTTGAGAGATCTTCAACGGCATTCTTTAAATCCTCGCCAAACTGTGCATAGATATCATTAAGACGCTCTGATCTCTGCCTTAAAATCCTTATTATATCTCCAAACAAATCCTGATCACTTATTCCGTCGACAATCATATTACGCTCTGTTGCAAGTGTTTCCTTAACACATGCATCATAGTAACCGTTTTCAGTCTCACGCTTTGCCGATGGAAATGTAAAGAATCTCTTGGCAACTATATCTCTTATGGATTCGATGATTCTGCTGAATTCTCCTGTAGGATGATATGAGCCGAGCTTTTGCTCAAGCTTTCTTATCTCAGCAATTATACCGCCATCCATATCTCTTCCGGCAAAGCCGGCGGAACCAATCATTTCTATTGTAAGAAACGGTCCGTATTCCTTCATATATCTTGTAATAAGCCTGTCAATATCACCTGAAACCTTATTCTTAAGCTGTTTGATTATGCTTGGTATATTCTTTTCAACATCCGAAAGCTGTCTTGGCATGGATGTTCTTAAGGTATCCTGTTTTTTCTTAATAGACTTATAATCAGGCTTAATCAACTGATTAAGATTGACAAGACCCTTAACATCAAGCTTAATCGGTTCGCCCGGCTGACCGTCCAAAAACTCGTTAAGCTCAAGCAGCGTTGCCTTTAAATCATTTTCAATGATTCCGTCCATATTATCAAGCGTATGAAGTCGCTTATTAGCTTCATTGAACACCTCAAACTCACATATATTTTCGATTTCCTTAATAGGAACCTTATAATCCGATTCGTTGAATATTTTATAATATCCCGAACCCTCTCTATCGAAAAATGCATCTCTAAGGAGCTTTCTTTCGCCTACCGCCTTTTCATTTCCGATAAATTTATTCTTTGAAAGCATTGTCAAAAAGTAAGCCACATCACTGCATATAACATTATCAGGAAGATATCCCTGTTCATCCTGCTTTCCTGTGACAATCATACACGAATCAAATATATTTTCCTTCATGGAAAGTCTGTGTGTGGTACTTTCAAATGTATATGCCTCGTTTCTGTTGGCAATTCTCATAAAGTAATCAACCTCTTTTAATGCGGCACATCCGTTTGCATTTAAAAGAGCCGTAAGATCAGCATTATCGGCTATAAATCTGTCGGCATATAAAACATCCGGAGTAAGAAGGCATGCACCTATACGATAATTATTAAGTCTTTTTGACTTACCGAATGCCCTTATATTATAAGCAAGATCTGTAAGAATACCGCTGCCTGTTCCACCCGCCAGGCCTGATACGATAATAATATCAAGCTTTCCGTATTCGGAATTATTATATATCTCCTCAATCTTTTCAAACAAAAGAATCCTTATATCCTCATAAGCATTGGAAAACATAAGACGTCCAATCTGACGGTTACCCTTTGCACCGTCAACGCCTATACTCATATCTGGAAAATCACTCTTCATCCAGTTTGCAAGATTAGGATGAACAGGATTATTATCTATACCCTTTGAAAGAATATTTTCAAGATTAGGTCTGTAAATACTCATAACCTCAAGAGCATTAAGACCTATTCCCTCCTTGCTGTCCTCTATGGTATTTTGCATAGATTGAATATCAGAATCAATATAAAGAAGATTGATATTATCCTCAGGAGTAACATCTTCTCTGATCATACCCTTAATACTGGTAAGTACCTTACAGCCGATTCCCCCTAAACCGACAATAAGTAAATCCCTGTTAAAGGTCTGCTCCTCGTCATCCTTTCCAAATATTCTGATGTCCTTTAATTTCGCGAATTCTTCCTTTTGCGTATCAATTAAAATCATCTTACTATCCTCCAAATTATAACCCTCTAATTTTTGCGGAATTCCTCCAGTTCCAACCCCTCATTATGTTCCAATAAAAGTCTTATCGACCATTCATTTGCAAAAAGCAAAAGCGGATTGTCTTTCATATCCCTGACCCTCTTGCAATCACTTATTCTGCTGATTTTATTTAAGTCTGTGGCAGGGTCCTTAACCCATCTTATATAATTATACGGAAGCGGTTCAAGTCTTATGTCGCAACCGTATTCGTTTTCCAATCTGTATTTTAACACATCAAACTGAAGAACGCCAACTACTCCTACAATTATTTCAGACATTCCCAATGTGTAATCCTGAAACATCTGTATGGCACCCTCCTGGGCAATCTGTGTTACTCCCTTCATAAACTGCTTACGTTTCATAGAATCAAGCTGAACCAGTCTGCAAAAGTGCTCGGGTGCAAATGTAGGTATACCCTCGTATTCAAATTTACTTCCGGGTGAGCAAAGCGTATCACCGATTGAAAAAATGCCCGGATCAAATACACCGATAACATCTCCCGCATAAGCTTCATCAATAACCTTTCTGTCCTGAGCCATAATCTGCTGTGGTTGTGAAAGTCTCATCTTTCTTCCGCTTTGAACATGATATACCTCTTTGGAAGCATCAAACTTACCCGAACAAATTCTCATAAAGGCTATTCTGTCATGATGAGCCTTATTCATATTGGCTTGAATCTTAAAAACAAAGCCTGAAAAAATATCATTAACAGGTTCAATCGGACCTTCATTTGAAAGTCTCGGAAGCGGTGATTTTGTCATTTTTAAAAAATGTTCAAGAAACGTTTCAACACCGAAGGTGGTAAGTGCCGAACCGAAAAATACCGGAGTAAGCTCACCTTTATCAACAAGTTCCTGATTTAACTCATCACTTGCTCCGTCCAAAAGCTCTATCTCCTCAAGAAGCTGATTATAAAGTTCATCACCAACCTCTTCCTTAAGCTTATCATCTTCCACATCATAATCAGTCTCCGCAGCGCCCTTGGCACCTCCAACGGAAACCGCCTTAAACATTGAAACCTTCTTCGTATTTCTGTCATATACACCCTTAAATCTTTTACCGGAGCCAATCGGCCAGTTAATCGGACATGTCCTGATACCGAGAACCGTTTCAATATCATCCAAAAGCTCAAAGGAATCTCTGGCTTCCAAATCCATTTTATTAATAAATGTGAATATAGGAATATGTCTCATAACACAGACCTTAAAAAGCTTAATAGTCTGTGCCTCAACACCCTTAGAAGCATCTATAACCATGACCGCCGAATCTGCAGCCATAAGAGTTCGATAAGTATCCTCAGAGAAGTCCTGATGTCCGGGAGTATCAAGTATATTTATACAATATCCGTCATAGTTAAACTGCAAAACCGAAGAAGTTACGGATATACCTCTTTCCTTTTCTATCTCCATCCAGTCTGATACGGCATACTTAGAATTAGCCTTACCCTTCACGGAGCCGGCTGTGTTGATAGCTCCTCCATACAACAAAAATTTTTCCGTCAAAGTGGTTTTTCCGGCATCAGGATGTGAGATAATTGCAAATGTTCTTCTTTTCTCAATCTCCTGTTTAAACTTCTCGTCCATCATGTCCTCCAAGAAATATGTTTACATACATAAAAGCATTATACCACTTTTTGGCTGATGTGGATACATATTTTTAAATAAATAAGAAAATTTACTAATCTGTAAATATAATTCAGTTTGTACAAAGATTGTTGGTGAAATTTAATGTGTAACCAAATAGGGATATAAGTCTTTGCATATATGCCAAAAGACTTATATCCCTATTTCGATAATTTATACGGTCAGCAAGCCTTTTATTTATCTGTAATCTCGCTATGCCAAGCCTGTAAGGATTTGATGCTGTTATTTTCATCCTTATGAGCCTTTACATATGCGATACCCTCTGCTGTGGCCTTAGCTGCTGCAATTGTTGTCATGTAAGGAACCCTGCCCTTAATTGCAGCTTTTCTCAAATAACTGTCATCATATATGCTGTCCTTACCTACAGGAGAATTGATTATAAGATCGATATCTCCGTTGGTAATCATATCAAGCATATTAGGTCTGCCCTCGTGAAGCTTCTTAACAACCGTAGCCTTTACTCCGGCAGCAGTTATAATATCATAGGTTCCGCTTGTTGCAAGGATATTGAAGCCTGATGCTTCAAAGCTCTTAGCAACCTCCACAACCTCGTTTTTATCCTTTCTGTTTACAGATATAAGAACAGTTCCCTCTAAAGGAAGCTTGGACTGTACTGCCTCCTGTGATTTGTAGAAGGCTTCACCGTAATGCTCTGATATACCGAGAACCTCACCTGTTGAACGCATTTCAGGTCCGAGTACAGGGTCAACCTCCTGGAACATATTGAATGGGAATGCTGCTTCCTTAACACCGTAATACGGAATGTGCTGTTCCTTAAGTGAAGGTACAGGTGACGGTCTTCCTGTAAGCTCTGATGTAATGATATCGGTTGCAAGAGGAACCATACGGATATTACATACCTTAGATACAAGAGGTACCGTACGGGATGCTCTTGGGTTAGCCTCAAGCACATAAACCTTTCCATTCTCGATTGCATACTGCATATTCATAAGACCCTTTACATGCATTTCTTCTGCAATCTTTCTTGTATATTCTTTAATAGTCTTTACATTTTCTTCTGATATATGTAATGAAGGTATGATACATGCCGAGTCACCTGAGTGAACACCCGCAAGCTCGATATGCTCCATAACAGCAGGAACAAATGCATGCTCACCGTCACTTATCGCATCCGCTTCACACTCAAGAGCATGGTTAAGGAAACGGTCGATAAGAATAGGTCTGTCAGGAGTTACACCTACAGCCGCATTCATATACTCGGTCATACTCTCATCATCATATACGACCTCCATACCACGTCCGCCAAGTACGTAAGAAGGACGAACCATAACAGGATATCCTATATTATTGGCGATACTGATTGCCTCATCAACGGTTGTTGCCATACCTGATTCGGGCATAGGAATCTCAAGCTTATCCATCATAGCTCTGAATAAGTCTCTGTCCTCAGCAAGATCGATAACCGCAGGTGCGGTACCGAGAATTTTGACACCGTTTTTCTCAAGGTCGGCAGCCAAGTTAAGCGGAGTCTGTCCACCGAACTGAGCGATTACACCAACCGGCTTTTCTTTCTTATATATGCTAAGTACATCCTCAAGGGTAAGCGGTTCAAAATAAAGCTTATCAGAGGTATCATAGTCTGTTGAAACCGTCTCAGGGTTACAGTTTACAATTATTGTTTCAAAGCCGAGCTGCTTTAATGCCTTTGCAGCATGTACACAACAATAGTCAAACTCAATACCCTGACCTATACGGTTAGGACCACCGCCAAGGATCATAATCTTTGGCTTTTCGGTATTTATAGGATTCTTATCCTCACCGTTATATGTGGAATAATAATATGCACTGTTTTCGGTACCGCTTACGTGTACACCCTCCCAGTTTTCTTCAACACCGAGCTCTATACGCTTATTACGTATATCCTCCTCAGGTATAGAAAGAAGCTGGCTTAAATACTTATCGGAGAAACCATCCTTCTTAGCAGTGATGAGCTTATCATCAGGAAGCATAGAACCCTTGTACTTTAGGATTTCCTCTTCTTCTTCCACAAGTTCTTTCATCTGCTCGATGAAATAAGTCTTAACCTTGGTTATATCAAATATTTCTTCAACTGTTGCACCCTTACGAAGTGCCTCATACATTACAAAATGTCTCTCGCTTGAAGGAGTTATAAGAAGCTTAAGCAATTCTTCTTTTGAAAGAGTATCAAAGTTCTTGGCATGACCAAGACCGTAACGACCTGTCTCCAGGCTTCGGATAGCTTTCTGGAATGCCTCCTTGTAGGTTTTACCGATACTCATTACTTCACCTACGGCACGCATCTGGGTACCAAGCTTATCCTCAACATTCTTGAACTTTTCAAATGCCCATCTTGCAAACTTGATAACTACATAGTCACCGTCTGGCTTATACTTATCAAGAGTTCCGTACTTACCGCAAGGAATATCCTTAAGTGTAAGTCCTGTTGCAAGCATTGCCGATACAAGTGCAATAGGGAAGCCTGTTGCCTTTGAAGCAAGTGCTGAAGAACGTGAAGTTCTTGGGTTAATCTCTATAACTATGATTCTGTCAGTTACAGGATCATGAGCAAACTGTACATTTGTTCCGCCTATAACCTGAACCTTTTCAACAATCTTATATGCCTGCTCCTGTAATTTCTTCTGACATTCCTCGGAAATTGTAAGCATAGGAGCCGAACAGAAAGAATCACCGGTATGTACTCCGAGAGGATCGATATTTTCGATAAAGCATACAGTTATAATGTTGTTATCAGCATCTCTTACAACCTCTAACTCAAGCTCCTCCCAGCCTAAGATTGACTCTTCCACAAGTACCTGTCCAACTAAACTTGCCTGAAGTCCTCTGGCACATACAACCTTTAACTCCTCTTTATTATATACGAGACCGCCGCCGGCACCGCCCATAGTATAGGCAGGTCTTAAAACGACAGGATATCCAAGCTTATCAGCTATGGCAAGCGCCTCATCCACAGAATAGGCGACCTCACTTCTGGCCATCTCAATACCTATGCTGTCCATGGTCTTCTTGAACTCTATACGATCCTCGCCACGCTCGATAGCATCTACCTGAACACCTATAACCTTGACATTGTACTTATCAAGCACACCTGCATTGTTAAGCTCGGCACATAAATTAAGTCCTGACTGACCACCAAGATTCGGCAGTAAGGCATCAGGACGCTCTTTGGCGATAATCTGCTCCAATCTATTGACATTTAAAGGCTCAATGTAGGTAACGTCAGCAATCTCAGGATCTGTCATGATAGTTGCAGGGTTGGAATTAACGAGAACTATCTCATAACCGAGCTTACGAAGTGCCTTACATGCCTGTGTTCCGGAATAGTCAAACTCACACGCCTGACCGATAATGATAGGACCGGAACCAATTATTAATACTTTGTTGATATCAGTTCTTTTTGGCATAGCTTTAATCTCCTTTTCCCATTGCATTTTATATTTTTTATCTTTCTTCACATTCGTTTTATTGTATCATAAACGAGCATATTATTAAAGGGTAAATTTTGATTTTTTTGAGGTCTGAAACTCCCGTCAGAAATGATGCCTGATATTACCTTACTCTCTTACTCATCGAGCTTCTTCCCTCACCCTGTTCCTTAAGCTTTTCCTTTGCGGCAGCAAGAAGCTTCTTTCCGTTTTCACTCCTTGTATATATAAGCTCATAAGGCCCTATATATGAGCATATATGATTGTAAAAGCTTTCGGCACTCTCTTTATTTTTTGCAAATATATCCGGTATTGAGTAAAATGCATCCGCACCGTCTTTTTTACCTGTTTTAAGTAAAAGATATCTTTGATTATCAACAGGTGCAAAAAACTGGTTTATGCAATTGGCAAATAAAAGCTTGTCTCTTGCACTCGTGCTGCTTAGATATATAAGCTTCTTATTGTTTTTTCCTTCCTCAACACATACCTTCGCATTTTTTTCTTCAAAAAAATTGCTTCACCAAACATAAGAACTTAAATATAAGACATTTATAAAAAAACCAAATTTTCAATTTTTTTTCGCCGCATTTTGGCGAATCGGCCCATTCAGGCCACACCTTATTAATATATACGCCTTTCAGGAGAAAAACGGGTTAGACCGTTGCCGCCTACGCATCCGCTCTGCGTGGCGCTTGTCTTTCTTGATCATCTTTTTCGTCTTCTTCGCCTGGTGTTTGTAATGCGCATCCTTGGCCTTTTTGTAGTTTTTCTCGCTCTGTTTCTCCATCTTTTCCATCTGCCGCTCGGCTTTCCTGATGGCCCGCGACGACCGATTTGAAGCGCAGGAGCCCAACAGCAGGATGAGACTCAGCAGGATGCATACGACATGGGGTTTTCTTTTCATTGCCTCCGATTTTGGTGGACAAAAATAACTATTTTCGGGCAAAACATACGTTTTCCGGAAAAAAAACGTTTCTATGCCATGATGAAACGCAAAACCTATCCATTGTTGCTCGCTGTCGCCCTGCTGTTCGCCCTGCACGGCTGCCACAGCTATCCGGAAAACCCAAACAGGCCGACGACGCCCTTCCGCTTCACCATCAACCCGAACTCGCTCCAATATCAAGAGCTTAATGTGGTCAGTGGCTGGATCTACTTGAGCTCGGAGGTGGAAAGCACAAGCCGAGGCATCATCGTCTATCGCCAAAGCGAGACCGAGTTTCTCGCCTACGACCGCCTTCCGCCCAACTATCCTGACGCTTGCACCGACAGCCAAGGCAACACCAAGCGCCTTGTGGTGGATTTCCCTTTTGTCGTGGACAATTGCAACAACGCCTACTACAACATCTTGAATGGGCAACTGATTGTTAGTGAGGAATTTGGAATGATACCCTCTTTCCCCACCGAAGATGCCTATCCGCTCATACAATATTACACCACTTACGACGGGAGCAAGCTGACCGTGTATAATTGAGCATGGCAAACAAGAAGCATATTAATTAATAAGGTGTATTGCCATTCCGTAGCAGGATGTCGCTCTGCCGCTCGATGGAGGCCTGATGGATGGCTTCAAACACCTTATTAATTAATACGGGCGACAGGCCCAACTCCACACCCGTGGCCATGAGGTCGGCGAGGATTTTCTTCCAGCGGTCCATCTGCACCACGGCGACGTTGTTCCGCTTCTTGTATTCCCCAATCTGCGCACTCACTTCCATGCGTCGCGCCAAGAGTTGCAGCAATTCGCCGTCGATGTCGTCAATCTCGCTGCGGAGGTTGGCGAGGTCGCGCTCCGTGCTGCCCGTGTTTTTCGAGCGGAACACGAGACGGCCAATCATCGCCTTCAGTTCCTCTGGCGTGACTTGTTGTTGGCCGTCGGTCAGGGCCGCGTCGGGGTTAATGTGACATTCGAGCATCAGTCCGTCAGTGGCGAGGTCGAGGGCCTTTTGCGCCGTGGGGAGCAGCAACTCGCGGTTGCCGCAGATGTGGCTCACGTCGGTGATGAGCGGCACGTTGAGCTGTCGCGTCAGCTCGATGGGGATTTCCCACATCGGGAAGTTACGATACGGCGACTCCTTATAATAAGAAAAACCACGATGGATGGCCGCGAGCCGCTTCACGCCCGCCTTCTGAAAACGCTCGAAGGCGCCAATCCACAGCTTCAGGTCGGGCGAGACGGGGTTCTTGACGAACACGGGAATGTCCACGCCTTGCAAGGCATCGGCCAACTGCTGCACCGAGAACGGGTTGACGACCGTGCGGGCACCCACCCACAGCACGTCGACTTCATACTTCAACGCCAGTTCAACATGGGCGGGTGTGGCCACCTCGGTGGCGACGGGCAAGCCCGTCTCGCGCTTCGCTTCGCGGAGCCACGCGAGGCCCTCCTCTCCCCTGCCTTCGAAGTCGCCCGGGCGGGTGCGCGGCTTCCAGATGCCGCCACGCAACAGCTTCACCTCCGGGATTTCGGCCAAGGCCTGCGCCGTGGCCATGATTTGCGCTTCGGATTCCACGCTGCATGGGCCGGCGATGAAAAACGGGATGTGGGGTATCGTCCCGTCGGGATTCGACAACTTGAAACGTATGATATTGTGGGGGGTGCCGATATTGTCGGCAGGGATTTCGCTTCGCTTCACCAATTGCCTCAAGTCTGGCGTCCCTACGGGACTTTCCCTGCGGAAGCCGATTTTTTCCAAAACCTTCATGGAGGCTTTGTTGGGTTCGCAAACTCGCGCCCTGATGCATTCCAACGACAACTTGTCGAATGCCATCCGGCATAGGATGCCGGTAGCTTCCGTCGCGATGCCTTTCGACCAATATTCCGTCAAGATCATGCAACCGATTTCGCCTTCTTCGCGCCGTTCCCAATCGCGTTCCACGGAAATGCTCCCGACGATTTTGCCATCCGCGACGATGGCACGGAAAACGCCGTGTTTCCCTTCGTTCAACTCGACCATCCCCAACCACCAATCGGCATCCACGTTGGTGTAAGGATACGGCATCCGATTGGACAAATAGGTGCGGTCAACGGCGTTGCACAAGGCGATCAATTCCGCCTTGTCGTCGATGGTCCAGGGTTTTAATGATATGTTCATATCCTAAACTCTTATTTTGTTTATTGTGGTTGGCGTGGGCTTATAGTATTTTGCCGTCCTTTTAGTGAAGTCCTATATATCAACAATATATGGAGCAAAATTGCGCTGTGAAGTTTCCTCAATCTGCACTACATCGAATTGAACTTCCAAAGACGATTCCAACTCAAAACACAAATACACATCACCATTTGGACGGAAGCCCAATCTTTGCAAATCCTTCGCGGTTCTAACTGACGGCTCTTTGTCTTTCAATTCATACAGATGTTTACTCTTCCCATGATGGAGCAGCAGATACCGAGGCTGTTTCTCTCCCAAAGGCATTTGCATAGATCCTTTGCGAAATCCTGTACGAACATAATAAAGACCGTTCCGCAAAACAAGCGTTAAATGGTCTTCGTTTTTATAATAGGCCACCAAAACAGATTTCCGTTGACAATTGCCATCATCGCTTTCCAAGGTTTCTCTCATGGCTTTAGCGATAATGTATGCCAATTTTGGAGGCACTGCGTTACCGACCATTTTATATCCATCACGAATCTCATCATAATAAAAAACGAAATCATCAGGAAAACTTTGCAACCGTGCACATTCACGCACACTCAAACGCCGATACTTGTTTTCTTTTCCTTCAATAAAGTGCCAACCTTTTCCATTGTCTCGAATCATTTCAGGACTATTGGGATGAAGTGGCGTCACATTTGCCGAAGCAACTATCGTATAGGACACTTCGTCCCAATTACGGCGGCGATTCCTCTCAAAGTAATACTTGTCAAACGGACCTGCAAAATAGTCATTATTCGCGAGGCCTTCTCGTGTCAATACCACTTTCTCGCCTTTCAAATAGGGTCGAGGCTGTAACACCATGTCACCAATGGCATCCTTTATTGTAACCTTGCCCCTCTCGTTGGGAGCAGGGAACATGATGCTGCAATTCAAGTCATTTCGAATGCCTACGACCATCACGCGCAATCTTTCTTGTGCAATCCCAAAATGGGTTGTATTGAAAATCGAATATTGCACCCTATACCCGGCTTTTGATAATGTGGACAAAAAGCCATGAAAGGTTACAAAATGATGGTCGCTGACAATGCCTGCAACATTTTCTATGACAAAAAACTTTGGTTGTTTCCCTTTTATCAATCTAATGTAATCCAAAAAGACCTTGCCTCGGCTATCGTCCAAGCCTCGCATACTTCCGCCCGTGCTCCACGATTGACATGGAGGGCCTCCTATAAAACCGTCACAATCCGGGATTTCAGAAACATCAATCTGCCTAATATCTTTGCCACACAAAACCGTCTTTGGGTGATTGTGATGGTAGGTGTTGTGGATGCTTGGGTCAAACTCGTTAGCCCAAATCACATCAAATCCAGCTTGCTCAAAACCCAAATCCAAGCCCCCGCAACCAGAAAAGAAAGAAACAAGTTTCATAACGATATCTTCTCTTCAAATTAAGTCCTCTATTGCTTTGAATTGATGATGGAACTGGATACTACCTGGTATGGTCTTAAATGGGCTGTGCCACTGCACAAAACCAAATGGAAGTTGGATAGTAGTGCCCCCGCCCCTATTACCATAGTGGGCGTTTGCTGGCATCTTTTGTTTGAGAGATTCTATATTGAACATCTCATCCACAACAACATCTCCGATTAGATTGATGTACCAAACGACATTGGCCCAATAAGCGCTATTCCTTACCGAACCTTTTGAAAAACAAATTTCAAAAATGTCCTTGATATTATCATTAAACCAATCGATCAACCCTTCTGACAACCTTGCGTCATAGGCATAGAGTGTCTCACTCACTAACCTGTTTTTCCGTAACTCATAAGATTTGTGCTTACCATTAATTTCGTTGATGATAGTTCTTGTGTTGGTAGCACTACCCCAAAACAAGGAAATTGCCTTTTTTACATCATTAGGGATAATCCGCCCCGTTTGAATCTCAAAGCACGCGATAAACCTTTCAATAGTAACAAGATAAACCTGGCCAGACAAACTCTTCTTGATAGAGACCCGAACCGTTTCTCCATTATCCAAGCTAACAATTACATCAGGCTTGGCTTTCGTTTTATCACCAAAAACAGAAATCACTTCCGTCTCATGCAACCCGCCAATCGAAACACTTTTGAAGTGGCCTTTACATCCTGCAACAGTGATCAATCGATTTTGCAAGTCCTTATTGGACTTTATTTCGTCACAAACAAGTTGCTCATTCAAATGACCGGACAATTTAGCATACTGCCATCCTTGACTACGATTTTTCATATTCTATTCTCATTTAATCTATCGTAAAAAAACACAATTGGAACTCCATATCTTTCGGCAAACTCCATCAGCTGGACAGCAGATATGACGACTTCTCCATTTTCAATTTTTGACAAGCGACTTTGGCTGATAAAACCCTCATTTTGAAGGTCTATTTGCTTGATTCCCCTTTCGTTTCTCAACCGATACAAAAGAGCACCGATTTTTTGGTTTTTTTGCTTGAACACTTTCTTTTCCATGGCTGCAAAAAAAAACTATTCCTTTTTATATTCCAAATTGGAATATTCGCAAAAGAAATCGTATCTTTGCAAAAATTTTTGATATATGGCGTATAAAGTAATAGATTTGTTCGCGGGTGTAGGCGGCCTCTCCTATGGCTTTGCACATGACGACAGCTTTAATATCGTGGCTGCCAATGAGATACTTGAGCCAATGGCTAAAGCCTATTCATTAAATCACCCAACAGTAAAGATGTATAATTGCGACATCAAAGACTTTTCTATAAACGATTTAAAATCAGATTTAGGAATAAATGAAGGTGATGTGGATATTATTGTGGGCGGGCCTCCATGCCAGGCTTATTCCACCGCAGGCAAGAGGGCGGAAGGAGACCCTAGAGGTCAACTTTTCCAACAATATTATAGGATTCTGTCAGAACTCAAGCCCAAGGTCTTTGTTTTTGAAAATGTAAAAGGTTTGCTTTCCATGAACGGAGGCAAATTGATAAGACAAATCATTGAATTGTTCGAATCATTAGGTTACAATGTCAATGTTAAGCTCCTAAATGCCGCTGACTATGGAACACCTCAAATCAGAGAGAGGGTTATTATTGTCGGGAATAATTTTCACGGCGTGTTTCCTTACCCAAAACCGACTCATTTTAATCCTGAAGACACTAAAGATAATCATGATGGATTGAAACCATATATCACTTTGGGAGAAGCCATTAGCGACCTACCGATTATAGAAAGCAATCAAACAGGAACCCAGTATTTATCCAACCCTCAAAATGACTATCAAAGACTTATGCGGAAAAACGCACCCAAAGAAATACAAGACCACAACGCTCCCAACAACAATCCAAAACTGATTGAATTGATGAAAGCCTTACCAGACGGTGGCACGCCATTAGATGTTCCTGAAGATTTGAGGCCAAAAAGTGGATTCGCCAACTGCTATTGCCGCCTATGGTGGAATAGACCCAGTACAACTATAACAAGGAATTTTGGTTGCGTTTCATCTGGCCGCTGTATTCATCCGAAGCAAGCTCGTCCTTTGAGTACGCGAGAGGGCGCAAGACTTCAAGGATTCCCCGACGATTATCAGTTTTTTGGTTCAAGAAGCGACAAGAACCTTCAAATCGGAAATGCAGTCCCAACATTCCTTGCTACGGCTATAAAAAACCAAGTAAAGGAGTTTCTTGAACATCCAGAACATTACCAAGAAACAATAGATTTCAAAGGTGATTTACTACTTCCCTTAGATTTCTAAAGAACGCAAAACAAATTAGACCGCAAAATCATCCAGGTTTTGCGTTTTTTTTCGTTTCTTTGCACCAAAATAAGACGCGGGGCTACGGGACGTGAGACTACGGGACGAAAAGTCTCGAAATCCCTAGCCAAAATACGGACAAAAGAAAAACCACCATACATGAAAAGAGTTGAAATCAAGCAAGCCTTGCAGATGCAAGCGTCTGACAATGAGATTACCGTGATGGGCTGGGTGCGCAACAAGCGCGGCAGCAAGAACGTGGCCTTCATCGCCCTCAACGACGGCTCCACCATCAACAACCTGCAATTGGTCATCGACCTGAACGTCATCCCCGAAGAGAATTTAGCCTTGATGCACGCCGGCGCCTCGCTTTGGGCCAAGGGCGTCCTCGTCGCCTCGATGGGCAGCGGCCAAGCCGTGGAACTCTCCGTGAAGGAGATCGGGCTGTTCGGCCCCGCCAACCCCGACGAATACCCACTGCAACCCAAGAAGCACTCGTTGGAGTTCCTTCGCGACATCGCCCACCTGCGCTTCCGCACCAACACCTTCGGTGCCGTGATGCGCCTGCGCCACGCGATGGTGTTCGCCATCCACAAGTTCTTCACTGAGAGAGGTTTCTATAATATCCATACCCCATTAATCACCGCCTCCGACGCCGAAGGCGCGGGCGAGATGTTCCAAGTGACCACCCTCGACCTCAACAACATCCCTCGCGAAGAGCAAGGCAACATCGACTACAAGCAGGACTTCTTCGGCAAGTCAACCAACCTCACCGTGTCGGGACAGCTCGAAGGCGAACTGGCGGCCACGGCCTTGGGCAAGATCTACACCTTCGGCCCGACCTTCCGCGCCGAGAACTCCAACACCACACGCCACTTGGCCGAGTTCTGGATGATTGAGCCTGAGATGGCCTTCTACGACATCAACGACAACATGGACTTAGCCGAGGAGATGCTGAAATACTTGATTCAGTACGCCTTGGACAACAACATGGACGACCTCCAGTTCCTCAGCAAGCGCCTGCAAGACGAGGAAAAGGGCAAGAAAGAGGAGGACAAGTCGATGGAGCTGATCAGCAAGCTGCATTTCGTGCTTGAGCATGAGTTTGTGCGCCTCACCTACACCGAGGCCATCGACATCC
>CALGGL010000220.1 GCA_937915975.1 uncultured Lachnospiraceae bacterium
ATTGCAGAAGCTCGGGATTTACCAAAGAACCTGCATATATCACAATATCAGCCTGCATAAGCAGGTCTCGTCCTCTGACCGTTATCAGGTCAGGGCTTCCCGGACCCGCTCCTACAATATAAACCATCCAGTATATCCTCCGCCTTTCTGTTCATCCCCAGAAGGCCGTATTCATTCGAAAAAAGCACTATCCCGATTTCGGCCAGACCGCTTATTTTTCTGTTTAAATAGTATTCTGTTCTGCATATAACGCGCTTTATTACCTTATCAAGAATTCCCGCATCATGCAGTATATCTACTGCGGCCTCTGTGGTGGCACAGTCCATCAATGCCTTAAGAAGTTCATAGTCTGCTCATCGGGGAGATTGTCCCATTGCATAAGACAGAAGAGTCTACAGTCGCCTTCAGCTATAGGCAAAACGACTTCGACAGGCGAATCTTTCTTTGTTACGATAGGAGTCGGCGGCAGAATTTGCGACGCATAAAAGCCTTCGCGGCTCGGAATCACATCGGCTTTGCCATTGAAGACGGTTAAGTTCTTTCCATCATCACGCAAAATCACGACGGACTTGGGGAACAAACTCTCTTTAACAACGTCCGCAATAAACGAGGCGAAATACTGAAGCGGCATCGGCTCAAAAATTGACGCAAGCGTACTCTTAGTTGCAAGAATCATATAAGAAAGCCGCGATAATTTTTTCTCCGTTTCCGAAATTGTTTTGACAGTTTGCCACAGTCCTATTAATCCCGCGCATGGCTCAAGCTCTTTAATAAAAGCGTCAGGAGACTCCGGCGATTTTTTAAGCAATAAATAAATCGTCCAATTAGCTCCGCGGATTCTGACAACGCCGGGCCATTCGTTGTTACCATTTGCAAATCCGATTTCAAAAGATTGTTTAACTATTCCCGACGAGAAAAGCTCGCTTACATTATCTTTAAGAGTTAAACTTGTCGGAGCAACTCCGTCCGCATCGAGTACATTGAGAGTGTCGGCGCTGACTTTTTCAACAACGAGAGCCTGAACTCTCCTTGCATTTAGAAAGTCGGTTAAAGTTTTCAAAGCTCCGCCCGTAATAATAAAATTTGTATTGCTGTAAAGTTCATTGAGATTTTCTGGCATTGTGTAAAACGCACCTCCTAAAAAAATTTTGTGTTTCTATTTTATCGCTTTTTTTGTCTAAAATCGTATAATTATATTCAATCAGTTAATGAATTATTAGAAAGGTAATTTATAATAATGATTGAAGTACATCGTCTTAACGGCGAGGCATTCTTACTAAACTCCGATATGATCGAGACCATAGACGTTACGCCGGACACGGTTTTGCGGTTGCTAAACGGACACAGGTACGTCGTGAAGGAAAAAGTGCGCGACGTGTACAAAAAAATTATAGCTTTCAGAAAGATGGCTGGCTATACCTGTTTAATCGCAAACACTAAAGACGAATCAGACGAATCGTAATAAAACGGCAGAGGTGGATTCATTTTGGATTTAACAAGTCTTATCGGTTTTCTTGCAACATGGATATTAGTTCTTGCGTCAATGGCTTCAGGCGGAAACTTCGGAGCTTATATTGACGTTCCTTCAATAATGATCACGCTGGGCGGAGCAATCGGCGCAACGGTCATTTCAAATCCCGGCGACAGACTTAAAAATGTCGGCGGAACTTTCAAAAGCGTTTTCTTTTCAAAAGCTCCGGACTTGATAGGCATGGTTCAAATGATAGTGAGCTTCGCGGAAAAAGCACGCCGTGAGGGATTATTATCTCTTGAAGCCGACGTTGCCGAAGTCGATAGCGATTTCATGCGCAAGGCTATTCAGTTAGTCGTTGACGGTACAGACCCGGAATTAGTCCGAGCAATTTTAGACACAGAGATCGGAGTCTTTGAAGATCGACACAGCCAGAATAAATCAATGTTCGATACTCTCGCTGAGTTCGGGCCGTCGTTCGGAATGATAGGGACTCTTATAGGACTCATAGCAATGTTAGGAAACCTTCAGGACGTTAGCGCGCTTGGCCCCGGCATGGCGGTTGCTCTTATTACTACATATTATGGTTCCGTTCTTGCAAACTGGGTTTGTGCACCTGCATCAAGTAAGCTCGCGAAGCTTAATGATACAGAGATAAAGTTAAAAGAGGTTATGATTGAGGGTATTCTCTCTATACAGGCAGGAGAAAACCCGAGAGTAATAGAAGAAAAGCTTAAAGCGTTCCTTGCTCCTAAGGATAGAAAGGGACTCGGCGAAGAAGGCGGTGGTCAGTAATGGCAAAAAAGAAAGAACAACCTGCTGAAGAAGGCTCACCGGCGTGGATGGCGACATTCAGTGATCTTATGAATCTTTTGCTTTGCTTCTTCGTTTTGCTGTTTGCCAGTTCCACTATGGATGAGGGTAAGATTCAAAAAATAATGGCTTCGTTTAATAATATGAATTTTTCTATTATGAATGAAGGCAATATTTCACTTTTGTCCGGAGATATGATGTCAGGAGGAGTTACACAGGTGCCTGATATTCAAAGTATAATGACTCAGGCGGGAAAGGCGATAGACGGAGATCCGGGAGAGGATGAAGCGGCAAGTGAATCGGATGCGGATAAGCTGTCCGATGAGGAATTAAAAAGCGAGTATGATAAACGAGGAGAAGAACAATCCGAGGAAATGTATGAAGAGATTGTTCAGATGACAGAGTCGTACAGTATAGATGATCAGATAATACTTGATTATAACGCCCAGTATGTAGAACTGAATTTAAACGGTTCAATCCTGTTTGATTCGGGAAAGGCTGAGGTACGTGAAGATTCAAAGATGTTTTTGCAAAAGATTGCAAGCATTCTTGTGAAGTATAAATATTGCATTATTGAGATAGAAGGTCATACGGACAATGTTCCTATTTCGACATCTAAGTATGAGAACAACAGGGCACTTTCCACGGAAAGAGCAAGAAATGTATATGAGTACCTTATGTCTCAGGAGAATTTTATAGATGCTAATATGAAGATAGCGGGTTATGGCGAAAGTAAGCCGGTTGCATCCAATGCTACGGAAGAGGGAAGAGCAAAGAACCGACGAGTTGTCATAAAGATATATAATCAGCAAAATTCCGCAAACTAATGATAGAGGAGCGAAAAAATGAGGAAAAATCTAATTACGGTTATAATACTTGCGATTTGTATAATAAATCTTGTATTTAATATTTTACTTGTATTTGTATTTATGCCTTCGGCTACAAAAACAAACAAACTGATTGGCGATATCGCTGAGGTGCTTGATTTGGAGATTGCATCGCAATCAAGCGGAGATTCATCAGGCTTTGATGTTGCTGATTTGGCTCCTTTCCAGCTTGAACAGGGTAACCCTATAAATCTTGCTTCGGATGGTTCCGACAAGGTTCATGCTCTTCAGTACGGTATTACGATAAACCTTGATAAAACTGCTAAAGACTACAGTAAGGTTCAGGCTAATCTTGAAGCGTCAACATCACTTATTTACGATATGACTCGTGATATAATCGGTAATTATACTTATGCACAGGTTATAGATGTTGAAGTACAAAGACAAATAAAGGAAGAAATATTAGCTAAGCTTAAAGAAACATTTAATACCGAGTGTATTTACTCTGTAAGCTTCTATAACTGGGTAGCACAATAAGACTTTCATTAGGAGGCGAATTGCGTGGCAGACGTATTATCACAAAATGAAATAGATGCCTTGCTTAAACAGCTAAGCTCCGGTGAATTGGATGTAGATACAATAGAGGATACTCAGGCTGCAAAGGTCAAAGAATATGATTTCTCGCGACCTGCGAAATTTTCAAAGGAGCACTTAAGAACACTTGAGATAATCTTTGAACATTTCGGAAGACTTTTATCGAGTAACCTGCCGGCATATTTAAGAAAAAATGTTCAGGTTGAGGTTATGAACTCAGAGGCGGTTACTTATTCGGAGTTTTCAAATGCATTGTCAAATCCTGTTCTTTTGGCTATTGTAAATATGTCGCCTTTATCAGGTAACATAATATTGGAGCTTGCGACCAATATAGGATATACAATAATTGACAGACTTTTGGGTGGTTCAGGTGAGCCGCTCGAAAAGGTTAGAGATTTTTCGGAGATTGAACTTTCAATTCTTGAAAGGATTTTTAATATTATTATAGAACTGCTTAGAGAACCGTGGGGAAATGTTGTTGAGATAGATCCTTATCTGGAACGAATAGAGACAAATTCCCAGTTCGCACAGATTATATCACCTACTGAGATGATTGCCATTGTTACAATCAATATCAATATAGGCGGTGTTGAAGGTCTTATGAATGTGTGCCTTCCTTTCCTTACATTGGAAGATGTTATGGATAAGCTTAACACGAAGTATTGGTTCTCAACCATGCAGGATAGAGATGAGCAAAGCTATGCCGATGTTATTGAAACGGCTATCAATAAAGCACAGATTCCTATATCTGCTGAACTCGGAAGAAGCACTATTACGGTTTGGGATTTTGTTAATCTTCAGATTGGAGATGTTATTAAGCTCAATACCAGTGTTGAGGATGAGCTTAATATATACGTTGGTAATATAGTCAAGTTTAAGGCTTTACCGGGTTCTGCCAGTGAAAATTACGCAGTAAAAGTCACTGAGATCTATAGAGAGGAGGAATAAGCGAATATGGATGGAATGTTATCGCAAGAGGAGATAAATGCACTGCTTGGTGATATGGGTGCAGGATCTTCAGACGGCGGATCAGCATCCGGAAACGGAGGCTCTTTAAGCGCTGATGAGAAGGATGCAATAGGTGAGATATCCAACATATGTATGGGTACTGCAGCAACTACCCTTTATTCCTTGGTAAATCAAAAGGTTGTAATAACCACCCCTGTTGTTGAGGTAACAACATGGGAAAGTATGACAAAAGAATATGCGAGACCTTGCGTTTTTATCAATATAAATTATAAAGAAGGTATTGATGGAAATAATGTATTGATTCTTAAAGAAGAAGATGTTAAAGTTATCACAGACTTGATGATGGGCGGTGACGGACTTAATCCTTCTCCGGAACTTACGGATTTGCATATCAGTGCGATATGTGAAGCGATGAATCAGATGATGGGTTCTTCGGCTACATCGCTTTCATCAATGCTTAATTGTAAGGTGGATATAAGCCCGCCGGAGGCAGAGCTTATAGATATGGCAGGAAATATCGATCCTGCAAAGATATCTACTTTCATAAACGGTGAATTTGTTAATGTAACATTCAGAATGACGATAGGTGAGTTGGTTGACAGTACTATAATGCAGTTGTATCCTATCGATCTTGCGAAAGAGTTATATAGAAAGTTTTCAAGTGGTGATGATGCTGAACCTGAACCACAACAGGCACCTGCTCCACCGCCTGTACCACAGCAGGCACCGCCGCAACAGGCACAGGGTCAGACTCCACAGCCTATGCCTGATCAATCTATGATGGGACAGCCGATGATGGGACAACCGATGATGGCGGCTCAGATGATGGGACAGCCGATGATGGGACAGGATGTAAATGTTCAAAATGTTCAGTTTAAAGCATTTAATCCAATGCCTAATCCGGTACTTCAACAGGAAAACATTGATTTGATTATGGATGTACCTCTTGATGTATCTGTAGTCCTCGGACGAACAAAGAAATCTATTAAGGAAATTCTTGAATTCGCACCGGGAACGATTATAGAACTAAACAGGCTCGCCGGTGAACCGATTGATGTTATTGTTAATCAAAAGCTGGTTGCAAAGGGTGAGGTTGTAGTTATAGAAGAAAGCTTTGGTATTAGAATTACCGATATAATAAAGGAAAAAATGTAAAAGGAGTATAATTTTATGGCAAAGAGTATACTTATATGTGATGATGCAGCATTTATGAGAATGATGATTAAGGATATTTTAACCAAGAACGGTTACAATATCGCCGGTGAAGCAGAGAATGGTGCGAAGGCTGTTGAAAAGTATGATGAAACAAAGCCGGACCTTGTTCTTATGGATATTACCATGCCTGAAATGGATGGAATACAGGCCCTCAAGAAGATTAAGGAAAAGGATCCTAATGCAAGCGTGGTTATGTGTTCGGCTATGGGTCAGCAGGCAATGGTTATCGAGTCTATACAGTCGGGAGCAAGAGATTTTATTGTTAAACCTTTCCAGCCTGACCGTGTAATTGAAGCAGTTAAAAAGGCAGTAGAATAATATGAAAATATTTTTGACGGGTAACAGCTACGGAGGCTGGCATTCCTTTGTCAATATTCTGTCGCTTTTGCTTATATTTGTATTGGTTCTGGTCATGGCTTATTTTTCGACAAAATTTATAGCTAAAATCCAGGCTAATAATATTAACAATAAGTCTAATATCAAAATAATCGAATCCTTTAGGCTTGGTAATAATAAATTTATCGCTATTGTTAAAATCGGCGGTGATTATTATGCTATTGCTTTAGGAAAGGAGGAAGTTACCTTTATTGATAAGCTCGACCAAGACGGGCTTAGCTTAAATCAAGAGGGTACCTCCCAAACTGACGGCAGTATTGAAGGAAGTAGCAGCTTCAAAGAAATATTGTCACAGTTTAAAAAAAATAAATCAAAAGATAATGAGGACGCAAAGTAGGTAGAACAATGAGATTTAAAAGACTTCGCAAGTTAATTATATTATTATTTATACCCTTTGCTTTAGCTGTCTTTATATCAGGAACAAATTCATATGCTACCGGAGTTACTCCTGATACGGATCCTGAAGAGGGCATGGAAAACGCAGTCACCGATGATGAAAATGACGGGTTTTCCATAGGACTTACATTAGATTCAAATTCTGATGAAACAAGACTTGCCGGAACCCTCAGGATGCTTATTGTAATTACGGTAATTTCAATAGCTCCATCAATATTAGTTATGCTGACGTCGTTTACGAGGATTATTGTGGTTCTGCATTTTGTAAGAACTGCAGTAGGTACACAGTCGTCACCGCCTAATAATGTATTGATTGGGCTTTCGTTGTTTTTAACATTATTTGTTATGAGCCCTGTCTTTGTTAGAATAAATAATGAAGCAATCGAACCTTTGGCTGCTGAAGAAATCTCACAAGAGGAGGCAATTGATAATGCAATAGGTCCTCTCAGAGAATTTATGCTCAGACAGGTAAGGCAGGAGGATTTAAGACTGTTTATGGATATCGCAAGAATGGATACGGTTGACGATCCGAGTGAGATTCCGACAACGGTTATTATTCCCGCATTTATAATCAGTGAATTAAGAGCTGCATTTATAATAGGCTTTTTGATATATATTCCTTTTATTATTATTGATATGGTTGTTTCATCGGTACTTATGTCTATGGGTATGATGATGCTTCCGCCTACAACGATTTCAATGCCTTTCAAAATTTTACTTTTTGTTATGGCAGACGGATGGAATCTTATTATCGGACAATTGGTTCAGTCCTTCCATTAGATTATGGAAGCTGATTTATCGGGCGGTTACACAGTCGGTTAACACTTATATGATTATTTTATAAAGAAGGTGAGTAAAATGTCGGTCGGTGACGTTATAGACATTACAAGTCAGGCTATCTGGTTAATTATTAAATGTGCTGCTCCTATGCTTCTGGCATCCCTGACAGTCGGTTTGATAGTCAGTATTTTCCAGACGGTTACTTCAATTCAGGAACAGACACTTACATTTGTTCCTAAGATTTTGACTGTGTTTTTGGTTTTGATATTAACAGGTAACTGGATATTAAATAATATAGTTGCGTTTATTCAGGATATTTACAGCAGATTCGGAGATTTTGTGGGGTAATGCGGTATGGATTTAAGAATATCAACCTTAACCCTTGAGGCTTTTTTGCTCGTGCTTGCCAGGACGGGCGGCTTTATAGCTACGGCTCCGTTGTTTAGTAACAGGAGTATTAATACCAGATTAAGATTATTAATTTCAATCTGTCTTGCTATAACCCTGTTCACATCCATGGATGTTCCCTTGCCGGAATACAGTACAATTTTCGGATATACCGTTTTGCTGGTTAAAGAACTTTTGATAGGCTTATCGGTAGGCTTTATTTCAAGCTTTGTAATGGCTGTAATCTATATGGCGGGAGAGTTTATAGACAGAGAGATAGGCTTTACCATGGCTACCACCTTTGATCCTTCTGTCGGCGCAAATGTTACTATTACGGCAGAGATTTATGATAAGATGATATATCTTGTTATTCTTATAACCAATCTTCATGTTTATATTTTGAAAGCACTGGTTCAGACATTTGAAGCGGTACCGCTCGGACATGTAAATATAAATTTCGGATTCATGTTTACTGAGGTTCTTGGCCTTATAGGACAGTATTTCAGCATCGGATTTATGATAGCGATGCCGGTTTTCCTCAGTACCATAATTTTAAATGTTGTACTGGGTGTGATTTCAAAAAGCTCGCCTCAGATGAATATGTTTGCCATAGGAATGCAATTAAAGGTTTTAGGCGGACTTTTGATGCTGTCGATAATTACCATGTATATTCCGAGTGTGGCTAATTATCTGGTGGAAAAAATGAATGATGTAGTTATGACGGTGTTGGGAGGTTTGTAATTATATGTCTTATTATAAACCTATAATCAGATACAATCTTCAGCTTTTTGCAAATGATGATAAAACCGAAGAGCCTACTGCTAAAAAAATAGAAGATACCCGTAAGGAAGGGCAGGTTGCAAAAAGTAATGAGCTTCAAAGTGCTGTTATTTTGTTTACGGCGTTCTTAAGCCTCAGACTTTTGATGGGCTTTCTGTCAAACAGGCTTTTGGAGGTCTTTCACACTTTTTGGCAACAGGCGCACGTATATTCTACAGGGGATTTTTCTACCAATACTGCACATAAGATTATTACAAATGTACTTTTGTATGTTTTGATAACGATTTTGCCGTTTTTACTTATTTTTTTATTTGTTGGATTTATGACACAAAGACTTCAGTTCAAATGGGAGGTAACCACAAAACCTCTTCAGCCTAAATTCAACAAGCTTAATCCGATAAACGGCTTTAAGCGTATTTTTTCGGGAAGATCCTTGATAAATCTTCTTTTATCTGTAGCCAAGGTTATAATATTCGGATTTTTGAGCTATAGCGTTATAAAGGATAACATGGCTATATTTACAAATGCTTATGATAAAAGTATTGAGGAAAACCTCGGGCTATTATTTGATTTGATTCTTGAGCTTGGAACAAAAATTTCCGCTGTATATCTTGTTCTTGCTTTTGCTGATTTATTTTATCAAAAATGGAAGCACAGGCAGGAAATTAAGATGACCAAGCAGGAGGTTAAGGACGAATATAAGAATCAGGAAGGAGATCCTAAGGTCAAGAGTCAGCAAAGGCAAAGAATGCAACAGGCATCCAGAAGACGAATGATGCAGAGTATTCCTGAGGCGGATGTTGTTATCACCAATCCTACGCATTTTGCGGTTGCATTAAAATATGATAATAATGTGAGCAACGCACCGCTTGTTGTTGCAAAGGGGGCAGACTATCTGGCTTATAAGATAAAGGATATTGCAAGAGAAAACAATGTTGAGATAGTTGAGGATAAGCCTCTTGCAAGAATGTTATATGCAAATGTTGAGGTTGGGGATGAGATTCCGCCAGAGCTTTATCAGTCAGTTGCCGAGGTTCTTGCATATGTTTACAAGCTTAACAATAAAGTGAGTTAAAGCTGTTAATTGTTTTACTATGATTCACACCGGAATCAATGATTATATACGGAAAGGAGTAAATGGTCATGAAAAGAAATGATATGTTTTTGGGCTTTTATTTACTTGCTGCCGTAGTATTTTTCATTATTCCGATACCATCCTGGCTTCTAGATTTACTAATACTTTTTAACATTTCTCTTGCGTTGATTATAGTGTTTAACTGTTTATTTGCAAAAGAAACCCTGGGTATGTCAGGCTTCCCGACGTTGCTTTTGTTTACCACGATATTCAGAATATCACTTAACGTTTCTTCTACAAGACTTATACTATCAACCGGTAATCCCGGAAGAGTTGTAGAAGTATTCGGTTCCTTCGTCGGTGGAGGTAATCTTGTAATTGGTGCAATTATATTCATAGTTTTAATAATTGTTCAGATGATGATTATCAATAAAGGTACCGAAAGAGTTTCCGAGGTAACGGCAAGATTTACACTTGATGCTATGCCGGGTAAGCAGATGGCGATTGATGCTGACCTTTCATCAGGTGCCATAACCGATCAGGAGGCAATAGCAAGAAGAGATAAGATTCAGGCGGAATCGGCATTCTTCGGAGCCATGGACGGTGCCACAAAGTATGTAAAAGGAGATGCTACTGCAGGTCTTGTAATAACTCTTATCAATATAGTCGGTGGTATCGCACTCGGTATAACCATGCAGGGTATGTCCGCATCGGAAGCTCTTCAAAAATATACAATACTTACCATAGGTGACGGACTTGTTTCACAGATTCCATCGATGCTTATATCACTTTCTACAGGTCTTTTGGTTACAAAGGCTTCAAAGGAGGAAAGTATAGGAGATACGCTTATCGGAGAACTTTTCAGTATTCCTAAGGTTCTTACTTTCGTAGGCGGAACCATGCTCGGACTCGGATTACTTACGCCGCTTAACTTTTTCTTTTGCGCAGCTTATGGTATACTGTTCATAGTTATAGCTAACTCGCTTAAAAATGCGGAGAAGAAGTCCGAAATCGAGGAAGAGGTTGAAGAAGAAGAAATTCAGGCGGATGAAGTCAGACGTCATGAAAATGTTAATTCGCTTCTGCAGGTTGACCCTATTGAATTGGAGTTTGGTTATGGTATAATACCATTAGCGGATGTTAACCAGGGCGGTGATCTCTTAGACAGAGTTGTTATGATCAGGAGACAGATTGCTCTTGAGCTCGGTGCTGTTGTTCCGATTATCCGTTTGAGAGATAACATACAGCTTAATCCTAATCAGTATATTATAAAAATTAAGGGTATTCAGGTAAGTGAAGGTGAGATATTATTTGACCATTATATGGCTATGAATCCCGGATATGTTGAGGATGAGATAACAGGTATTCCTACACTTGAACCGGCATTTCATCTTGAAGCTATGTGGATAACTGAATCACAGCGTGAACGTGCTGAGTCACTAGGATATACGGTTGTTGATCCGCCTTCGATTATAGCTACGCATCTTACAGAGGTTATCAAGCATCACTTGGATGAACTTCTTACCAGACAGGATGTTCAGAACCTTATCGATAATATCAAGGAGTCCAATAAAACCCTTGTTGATGAGCTTGTACCAAAACTTCTTGGTGTCGGTGACATTCAGAAGGTTTTACAGAATCTCTTAAAAGAAGGTATATCAATAAGAGATCTTGTTACTATATTTGAAACTTTGGCAGATTATGCCACCACCAGCCGTGATACCGATATTCTGACGGAATATGTAAGACAAAGCTTAAAACGAGCCATTTCCAATAAGTATTTCGGAGATGACAATATGACTGAAGTTATAACACTTGATCCTAAGATTGAGCAGATGATTATGAGTTCGATTAAGCAAACGGAACAGGGTGCATATATATCACTTGATCCGGCTGTTACAAAGCAGATACTTAATGCTACGGAGATTGAGGTTAAAAAGCTTGAAGATAAGGGACTTAATCCTATTATCATAACCTCACCTATAGTCAGAATGTACTTTAAAAAGATGACAAGCGAGTATTTCAGTGACCTTGTGGTTATTTCGTATAATGAGATTGATTCCGATATTGAGCTTAAATCAATAGGAGTGGTAACGATAGATGATAATTAAGAAGTACAAAGCAACAACTGAAAAGGATGCTATTCTTATGGCAAAGGAAGAACTCGGTCCTGAGGCTGTTGTGATGAATGTTAAGACCATAAAAAGAAAAGGCATAATGAAGCTTTTCAAGAAAAATACAGTCGAACTTACAGCGGCAATTGATGACAATGTTGCTGAAAAGCCGGTGAAGGAAGGCTACAGTGAAGAGGCTCAAAATGCGATTGAAGAAAAGATTAACAGCATAGCAAAGCTTTTGGAACAGCAGATGATGTCCGGAAATGAAAAAAATACCGGAGATGATGCGGAAAAAGTCAGCGGTTCAAGGTTTGACGCGGTCGTGTCGGATGATACTTCCGATGTGATAAAAAACCGGACAATCGGTGAAGGTGTATCCAAGGATATTTCCAAAAACAAAGTTGCAAAAATATTGTGCGGTAACTGTCCAAGTTTCTTTTATCCAGTCAATTCCAGAAAGTGCAGAAATCTCGTTGTGCTTTTCTGAATATTCTGTGTTTTGTGCGTTATAAAGTTTTGTTTTAAAAATTGATTCCGCACTCTTTTGAAAATACCTTTGCAAAAAGAACGCTGATTCAACTCGCAAAACAGTCTGTCCAATCGGGAGAGCCACATCCGCGCCAATCATAGACATGCGTTTGTATTTTCCGTTAATTTCAATTCCGTTAGGTACGCTAGGATCGCCTTCAGTATAAGTCATAGTATAATCCAAAACTGGAATGTCGTCCCAACCATAAAATCCGTAGAGCGAAACATCAAGCAAAGAAAAATATCCCGAAAGTTTAAGGCCATACTCGCCGTTCCAAAGGGCTTTTTCTGGTTCTGTAAACTCTCCGATTGTAAGTGGAAGCGAAAGGGTCGTTCCAAGCGCAGGAACGGGAAAATCAACCGATAGGGGAACTACATATTTTCGGAGCAAGTTGTTTTTTTTGAGAGGAAGGGATGCAGGCGTAAAAAAAGGAATCCACCACGCATCCGCAGTAAAAGAATCTCCGTTCAAAGAAAGTCTTAGCGAATCAACTGGAAGTTTTGAGTCGTCTGCAGTGAGGTTAGAAAAACTCGACATATCTTCAGGGCAGATTACATTCGTAATATCGATTGCGTCCGCCTTTCCCCAAGCTGCTTTTTGCCGCCCCACTCTGATTCCCCAAAAAGAAGCCGTATAGTCAATCCATGCCTCATTGAGCAAAAAAGTAAGTTCGTTTTCTATTGAGTTGTAAGTAACTTTTCCTTCCGAAAAGGATGAACTATTTCCATAAAATGCTTCAATTTTACCCGTAAAAGAAGTTTCGCCTAGAGTGTAGCGCGCCCTTGAATCACTTTCCGTCTGCGGGGTAGCTACTCCCCAACGGGTTTCCAAAGTGCCAGTAAAGTCCGTGCCAGTTTCTTCCTCGGAAAAAAGGCTAAATGCAAAAAAAGCAAAACTTACAGCAAAAAAAATCTTTTTCATCAGCGTATTCTTCGTTTTTCAAGGGCAGCCACAGTAAAAAGTGAGTCATCAATGTCCTCGGCATCGTAGACGATGTTTTTTGTTTCGATTGTGGACCAAGTTCCAGTCTGAACATTTTCCATCTTCATTTTTTGCGCAGTGGTATAGCCGTTGATTGTAGCAAAATCCGAGCAAGTAAGGATTCTGTGAAGTTTATCCTGTCGGTCAAAGAATTCGCATTTTTGAATGATATAGCCGTCTTTGGAGATGTATGTAATGTATCGTGGCTCTTTTTCGGTGTGAGCCTTGCTTATGCACTCGACTTTGTAGCAGTCAGTTCCGTTTACGCTTTGTTCGCCCAAAAGGTTGTAGGTGTATTTTGAAATACTTCTGTCGTCCATATCTTGATAGGTAAAGTCAGTTCCCATAAAACTTCCCTCGCTTTCTGAGCCACTTGAAGCGATTCGGCGGGTCTTTTTCATTGCGGGCATGTAAAGCCAATTGTCGGAGTCCTTTTTGTTTCCGTTAGAATCTTCCTTATACTCAAACATGAGGTAAGCCGTTCCAGCTACATCTTTTGGTGTTGTAAACACAATAACTTCCTTTGTAACTTCTCCGTAGTCTTTACTTTTCATAATGACTTCGCGAATTCTGTCCGAGCCTTTTTTTGAATGAATTGTAATCGTTGCAGTAGAAGAAGCTGTCT